>JAGGXZ010000024.1 GCA_021162805.1 Candidatus Poribacteria bacterium | reverse complement strand
GAAAAGATTTGATTCTTTTTCGGCCTTTGGTGCCGGGAGGGGAGATTTTACCCTTATCAAAGCGTTGAAAAGCCCTGGGTTTTTTCATGGTTCACTGGAATTCATCCCAATCTATTGTGTATAATAAATCTAACGAGGAACTGGGGATTGGGAAAGCTAAAGCTCCTCACACACCGTGTCCCCTATCGGCTTTGCCATATCCTGCTATGATCGGGATCGGTGGTGAAATGGTTCTCGTCCTTCTCCTATCAGCGGCTTACTCCGTTATTCTACCCTACGGGGTGGAAATCGAGGATGAATCGGACCTGATCGATCTGGTCGAGGAGGGCCTGCTGGACGCCAGAACCGCCGAGAACCTATTGGAGATGATGGAGGATCCGCTGGATCTAAGCACGGCCTCACGGGAGGAGATATCGATGATCCCCGGCATATCCGATGAGGACGCCGCTGCTATCCTTTCCCTGCGTCGTGCCGGAGGGCTGAGGGAGCTAAACGACCTTCTGAACCTGGAGGGATTCGACGAGAGGAAGATATCGATGATCAGCCCGTTCTGTAAGGTCTCAAGGCTGAAGCCCAGCATCTGGATGGAGCTAAGGGGAAACGGACGGAATTTTACGATCCTGACCGACGGAGGAGCCATGGGAGCGGGATTCGGGATGAGAGGCGATATCGGGCCGGACGAACGGAGGGTATCGGGTTGGTATCTGACGTGGCGTCTGGGATGTGTAAAGATCGGCATGGGATCCCATCGCGTTCGTTTCGGGTCTGGCCAACTGGCCGGATATTCGGCAGGGAGCTCAGTTGAGATCGATCCCGACCTGACGGCAAGCAGAAGAAGGAATATGCTGGCCCTCTCCATGGAACGTCATCATCTCCTCGCATCCCTCTTCTCCTTCTCATCGGGAAACGGAGCTCAACTCGGAGGAGCCGTCGTCCTCCCGATAAATGATGCCGTCGGCCTCGGCGCGCTGGGATATGGCGGCAAGAGGGGATGTTTGGGAATCTGGATGGGCGTCGGAAGGGAGAACAGGCTGGAGGTCGAGGTCGGGGGGAATCGAAACGGAATGGCGTTTGAATCGAGGTATTCCCTGAGCAGAAAAGGAGGGAGGGTGGAGGTGCTTGGATGGCGTCATGGATTGAGTTTCGATCCGGATCTGGGCAGGATCTATCGGGGGGAGAGAGGGATAAAGATCGGAATTTTCAGGAGGGGTAGGATAAAAGGGGTGGGAGTGAACGGCGCCGGAAGGCTGACCGTCGTGCGGGATAAGCAGACGGGCGGATCTAGATCGTATCTCAGGGTCTATCTGAGCCTCCGCCCTTTTTCGAACCTCTCAGGCGGTCTCTCCATCTACAGATATCTGCGCGGAAATCCGTCGCCCGATTATGCGAGCCGAAGTTTTCATATTTGGACCTCTTCCGAGATCACTCGAAGGATGCGTTTAAGGGTTAAACTCGTCATATTCAGACGCCTTTATGCCTCCGGACCTAAATCCGACGGCTACGTTCAGCCTGAGATCATCCATCGACTGCCCGCCCATGTGGAGGCCGGGGCCGGCGTGAAGATAGAGAGAGGAGGAGATTGGTCGTGGCATGCGGCGATTCGGTCGAAGGGAAGATTAAACGGATATCTCCGTCTCGGCGGATCCACCGGCGTTGAAACCGCCTATCTGAGAGTGAGGGGCGGGATATGAAGAGGGCTTTGGTCATCACTTTGATGCTCCTCATAGTGGGATCGCCTCTGAGAGGGGAGATAATCGAGAGGGTCGTGGCGGCGGTCAACGGCGAGGCGATAACGCTGACGGCATTGAGGGACGAGGTGGAGAGCATGGGAGGATCATGGGGTCTTCCCCAGGCGAGGCGTAAAGCGCTTGAGAACCTCATCGGTCGGAAGTTATTGCTGCAGGAGGCGCGGAGATATGGCATATTCGCCCTGGAAACCGAGGTAAAGGCCGAGATGAACAAGATCATCTCCGGATTCGTATCGGAAAGGGCCTTCAACGAGGAGCTCGAAAGGAGAGGTATGACCAGGAGGGATATCGAGGAGGAGATCCGCCAGCGAGTGATGATCTACAAACTGATCAGAAGAAAGTTCGAAAGCTCTATCCCTCCGATCTCCGACGCTGAAGCCGCCGAATATTATCGACGGAACAAGGAGAAGTTTATCGATCCCGAGCGCGTCAGGATCGAACAGACGATCATCCCAAAGGGGCAGGGGAGGGATCTCGCCCTCAAGGTTGCCGATAAGCTGCGCCGAGGTGAGGAGATAAAGGATCTGAAGGCGATCCTCACCAGAAGCTCCGTCTACACCCCTGTCGATAAATTGCCGTCCGATATCGCCGAGGCCGTGAGAAAGCTCAAGGTTGGGGAGGTGAGCGATCCGATCGAAACCCCCGCCGGATACCTCGTGCTGAAGCTCGTCGACAGAAAGCCGCCGAGACAAAAAAGCTTCGATGAGGTGAAATCTGAGATCAAACTCCTCATACGCAAGGAGAAAACGCAGCGAGCCGTGACGGAATGGATAAACAGGCAGAAAAGCTCAGCCGATATACGCATACTCGATCCATCCCTGAGGTGAACGGCGATGGAGGTGCTTAAGGGAACGCTTGAAAGGATAGTATACGTCAACGAGGAGACCGGATACACGATAGCGCGGTTCAGCTCACCCGATTTCCCGTTCGAGCAGATCACCGTTGTGGGAAATCTGATGTCGGCTTATCCCGGAGAGAGCTTGATCCTAAAGGGATGGTGGGTGAACAACCCGAAATACGGCAGGCAGTTCAAGATCATGGATTACGAGACCACCATGCCGGCGACGGTCGTTGGGATAAAGAAATATCTCGGCTCCGGACTGATCAAAGGGATAGGCCCGATCATGGCCTCGCGCATAGTCAACGCCTTCGGCCTAGAGACCATAGATGTGATAGAGAAAACCCCCGAGAGGCTCTTCGAGGTTCCGGGCATCGGACCCAAGAGGGTTGAGCGGATCAAAAAGGCATGGGAGGAGCAAAAGGAGATCAAAAACATCATGCTCTTCCTCCAGTCGCACGAGGTGAGCACGACGTTTGCCGTCAAGATATACAAGACTTATGGGGATGAGGCGATAAAGGTCGTTAGGGAGGATCCCTACAGACTCGCCGATGACATCTACGGGATAGGGTTCAAGACGGCCGATAAGATCGCGCAATCGGTCGGGATGGCGAAGGACTCCATCTCGCGCGTGATGGCCGGCGTTCAGTATGTGCTGAGTCAGAGAGCGGATGACGGTCATGCTTTCCTGCCGATGGAGGAACTGGTACGGTGGAGCATGGAGATACTGGAGGTGGACGAGGAGAAGGTAAAACAGGCCGTTGGGGAACTCGCGTCCAGGGAGCAGGTTTTCGTCGAGGGTGAATCCGTATATCTCGCCCCGTTTTATCACTCAGAGGTGGGGGTTGCCAACAGATTGGCGAGGCTCTTGAAAACCCCCGGATTCTCCCTGAGTGAGGCGGCGGCTGAAAGGGCGATAGGCAAGATTGAGCGACGTTTGGGGGTTAAATTCGCCGAAAATCAGAGGGAGGCGATACGACGGGCGTTGAGCGAAAAGGCGCTTATCCTGACGGGCGGCCCCGGAACGGGTAAAACCACAACGACCATCGGCATGATAGAGCTGTTTGAGGAGGCCGGCCTTAAGGTGCTCCTCGCCGCACCAACCGGCCGGGCAGCGAAGAGGCTGAGCGAGGTGACGGGGCGCGAGGCGAAAACCATACACAGGCTTCTCGAATTCTCACCCGATGGGGGATTCAAACGGGATCAGCATAACCCCCTCGAGGGCGATGTGGTGATCGTGGACGAGATGTCCATGGTGGATCTGATCCTGATGAACAACCTGCTTAAAGCGATCCGGCCGGAGTCGAAGCTGATCATGGTGGGAGATGTCGACCAGCTCCCGGCCGTCGGAGCGGGAAACGTGCTGAGGGATCTGATAGATTCGGAGGTCGTGCCGACCGTCAGACTGACCCAGATCTTCCGACAGGCGCAGCAGAGCATGATCGTCATGAACGCCCACAGGATAAATCGAGGCGAGATGCCCCTGCTGAAGGGGCCTAAAGATAGGGACTTCTTCTTCATCGAGGAGGAAGATCCCGAAAAGGCCGCCGACCTAGTGGTGGACCTCTGCTGTCGTAGGCTGCCCGATTATTACGGATACGACCCGATAGACGATATCCAGCTCCTGGCCCCGATGAGAAGGGGATTGTGTGGGGTGGACAGGTTCAACGATATGCTCCAGAAAACCCTGAATCCATCAGGCGATGCGATTCCCCGGGCGGGGAGAAACTTCAAACTCGGGGATAAGGTGATGCAGGTGAGGAATAACTACGAATATGAGGTGTTCAACGGGGATATAGGCCGGATCGCCAAGGTGGACCTCGTCAATCAGAGGGTCAGGGTAACGTATCCGGAGAAACCGGTGGATTATGACATGGCGGATCTCTCGGAGCTGGTTCTGGCGTATGCCATAACGACGCATAAATCACAGGGCAGCGAATACAGGGCGGTGGTGATGCCCCTGTTGATGCAACATTACATGATGTTGCAGAGAAATCTGCTCTACACGGCCGTGACGAGGGCTAAGGAGCTGGTCGTGATAGTTGGGTCCAAACGGGCGATGAGGATGGCGATAAGGAACAACAAGGTAGCCAGGAGGTATACGGGATTGGTCGAAAGATTGAGACGATCAGTAAAGGAAGGGTATGAGCTCCTCGATCAGGGGATCCAACAGCTTTCACTGTGGGATATGAGATGATACCGAAAAGACTGAGGGTTCTCATAAGCGCATCACAGCCTCTGGCCTCTTACCTCGCCACCTCCCTCCAGAGGGAGGGGCATGCCGTCGTGAGAACCTCACCGACGGACGGGCCGAGCGGTGTGGCCGAATCGGCCGAGAGGTATCGGGTTAACGCCGTCCTGATCGAGATATCAAATCTGACTCAGCCGGATCTCTGGAACAGGATAACGGAGAGGCTCATTCGATCCAGGGTCACCGTGATCGCCCTGACTTCCGAGAAGGAGATCTCGAAGCTGGAAGGGTTGAACGTGGATGACTTCATCCTCTTCAACCCCGATTCATCTCCTTCCTGTAACTCAACTGAGGTCGAATGGCGAATGTATCTGGCCTTGAAGGGGAATGAAAAGGAAGAGGAGGAGATCATCCGGATCGGCGATATAGAGATAATCCCTTCCAGATACGAGGTTTGGGCCAAAGGCAGGCAGGTGGTTTTAACCCTCAAGGAGTATGAGCTTTTGAAGTTCCTCGCCACTCACCCCGGCCGGGTTTTCACGAGGGAATTTCTGCTGAGTGAGATTTGGGGCTACGATTACTACGGTGGAACCAGGACGGTGGACGTCCATGTAGGCAGGGTGAGATCGAAGCTCGACGTCGAAAACCCGGTCATCAGGACGGTGAGAGGCGTGGGATATATGCTTGAGGAGGTGTGACATGTCAAGGCTGATAATAGATTTCCACAACCATCTCGGCAAAGGCGATCCCGACGCCGGACCGCTTCAGAGGGACCTATACCCCGATATGCTCATCAGGGTTATGGATGAGGGAGGGGTGTGGAAATCGGTCGTCTTCCCCGTCAAATATCGGGATTTCAAGGCGGCATGCGATGAGATTAAGGGATATGTTGACAGATACCCCGGGAGGCTGATCGGCTTCGGCAGGGTCGGCGATACCCCGGACGCACCCGATATCGTCGAATACTGCATCGATGAGCTGGGTTTCAAGGGGTTGAAGATCCATCACGGCCTTGAGAACATCGATCCCGACTCGCCGAACCTGAAAAAGGTGCTCGATATCGCCGAAGAACGCCAGTTCCCGATCATCTTCGACGCCTTCTCTCAAAATGCGGAGAAGGTCTTCAAGGTGGCTGAGGCCGGCTACACCTTCCCGATCGTGATGGCACACATGGGAGGGCTTTGGAACGTCACCTGGATGGATAGATGTATTGAGCATGCCGAGAGATATCAGAACGTTTATCTGGAGACCAGCTCCGTCCTTCTGTTCGCTAAGATCGAGGAGGCTGTAAAGAGGATCGGCGCCGATAGAATAATCTTCGGCACGGATGGCCCCGGAATTCATCCGGCCCCTGAGATCAGAAAGATAGAGATCCTACATATCCCCGAGGCCGATAAGGACAAGATACTGGGCCTGAACGCCAAGAGACTGTTGGGGATATGATTCGGGTTAGATGTTCACGCGCACACCTAGCCCTTACGCTGGTCTGATGAGCTGTTCTCCGATAGAGGACGATTGTAAGAGGTGGAAACGATGAAGATGAATAAGAGGGAGATCTTCGAGAAGATCTCTCAGATGCTCAAAAATGAGGGGGCAAAGCGGATAGCCGTCTTCGGTTCCTACGCAAGAGGAGATGAGAAGCCAGGAAGCGATATCGATATTATAGTGGAATTCTCAGATAGAAAGAGTCTTCTCGAACTTGTAAGGATAGAAAGGGAACTATCTGAGATCCTTGGAATAAGAGTGGATCTGTTGACGGAAAAATCCATAAGCCCATATTTGATTGATATGATAAAGAGGGAAATGGAGGTAATTTACGGGTGAAGAAAGATGATTTCGTATATTTAAGGCACATTTTAGATGCTATATCCAGGATAGAGGAGTATACTCAGGACATAACCTATGAGCGCTTTATGAGCAATCATCTTATACAAGACGGTGTGATAAGACAGATCGAAATAATAGGCGAGGCTACGAAGAGGTTATCCCGGGATATCAGGGAAGCAAATCCCGAAATCCCTTGGAGAGATATAGCAGGAATGAGGGATAAACTGATACACGATTATTTTGGCGTAGATTTAGACGCCGTCTGGGATACAGTTGAAAGAGATATTCCCGCTTTGAAGGATAAGTTAGGGAACCTCTTTGAAGAGAAAGGATGAACAGACTTCAGAACATCATTCTGCCGTTCGTTTTCTTCGCCCTGATTCCCTTTGCCTACTCCTCAAATCCAGCAGCGGGGATGTTCAACGTCTACTTCGCCCTGGACGAGGCGATGGGATATAGGGGGGTCAGGGATGATATCTCCGAGGTCTATAAGGCAGGGATAATTCTCTTCCATCATTACTTTCAGGACGAGTATGCCAGGGATAGGGATGGAAATCGGTTCTGGGGCGGGCTTCTGGGATGGATCTCCAGAAATCCCGTCGAGGGAGAGAAGCTGGATATGTTTAAAAGGAGGCTCGGCTCCAGGTTGGGATGGAGGTTGTTCTTCTGGGAGTATTATCTGAGTGAGGTCAAAAGTCAGACAGAAGGCAGGGGAAAGGTCATAATCGGTGAGATGTACGCCATGTTCGCCCTGAGGCGGTGGTGGGATGAGCTTGAGAGGTTCGTGGATGAGATCTGTCGATTTGAGTCGGAGTCCTACCCGGGCGGGATAGCCGGATGGTATGTGGCCGAGGAACCCAACAGCCCTGGAAAGAGGTACAGACCTGCTTTATATGAGGAGCTTATAAGGAGGATCAGAAAGGTGGAGGAGGAACGAGGATGGCGTAGGCATGATATCTACGTGGACATCTCGCCCTCCAACCCGCCCGAAAGGGTCATCCCCTTCGTGAAGGATGCCGATGTCGTCATAATCAGTCCCGACGCCTACATCTGGGCGGCCGGAAGGCCGCGGGATATGTCCAGGTATGACAGGATCCCGCTTGCCATCTGGAGGATGAGATCACATCTAGCACGGGCGAAGAACGAAAGGGCGAAGATCCATGTCGCGCTTCAGGCATATCAATCCCCGACAAACCTGCAGATGCATCAACAAATAAGGCTGGCCTTTCTGGGGGGATGGTTCATGAGAGGTAGGTTTAAAATCCCTGTGAAACCTCCCGACGGGATCTGGCTCTGGTGGTGGCACGCCTGCAAGTCGGCTAAAGCATGGAGAAAAAGGATCAACCGATGGGATCTGAACACAGAATACGCCTGGAGCGAGGCGGTATCATCCGAGTTGAGCCATCCGAAGGATAAGGCGATCAGGCTAGAGGGAAAGCATAGATGGAAAAGGGACGTCTATCTAATCGGTGATCTCATCGTGCCCAAGGGAAGCCAATTGACTATAGATCCCGGCGTTAAGGTCAGGTTCTCCCCCGTGGATCGTTTCGGCGGCGGGATCGATCCCAGAAGATGCGAGCTAATAGTTGAGGGGAAGCTCGTAGCGGAGGGGACTGGCTCCAGGCCAATTCTGTTCACCTCCGGCGCTAACGTCAGGGATTTCTTCTATCCGCCGAGAAACCCGGCCAAATGGGACTGGTACGGGATAAGGGCTTTGGGTGAGGTTCAAATGGCAAACTGTATCATCAAGGATGCCCTTCACGGGGAGGTCGTCCGAAGGTAGGGGCGAAAGATCTTTCGCCCTTTAGGTGGTGGCGAAAGACCCTTTGCTCTTAAAGAGGTGAACGTATGAAGGTCATACACGTCTCCCAGATCACCGAGGCGGTCGCAAAGCTATGTCAGGAGGCTAACTTCGACCTTCCAGAGGATGTGAGCCGTGCCCTTAGAAGGGCATTACAGGAGGAGGAATCGGAGCTCGGAAGGGAGATAATTCAACAGATACTCGAAAACGCCGAGATAGCTCGCCGGGAACGTGTGCCTATCTGTCAGGACTGTGGGTTGGCCGTGCTCTTCATCGAGATGGGCCAGGACGTCAGGGTCGAGGGAGGAAGCCTGGAGGAGGCGATAAACGAGGGCGTCAGAAAAGGCTATTCGGAGGGGTACTTGAGGAAATCCGTCGTCCGCGATCCCATAGACAGGGTCAACACGCGCGATAACACCCCCGCTGTGATACATTATCGCGTGGTGGAGGGAGACAGGCTTAAGATCCTGCTTGCCCCGAAGGGAGGGGGCAGCGAGAACATGAGCGCTCTAAGGATGCTCACCCCGGCCGATGGAGTTGAGGGGATAAAGAGGTTCGTGATTGAAACGGTGGATCGCGCCGGCGCCAATCCGTGTCCGCCGATCATCGTCGGGGTGGGGATAGGAGGAACCTTTGAAAAGGCGGCCCTGCTGGCTAAAAAAGCCATTATGAGAGAGGTGGGCTCGCCGAACCGATCGCCGCACATCGCAAAGCTCGAAAGGGAGCTGCTTGAAGGGGTGAATTCGCTCGGAATAGGTCCACAGGGGCTCGGCGGCAGGATAACCGCCCTCGCCGTTCACGTCGAGACCTTTCCGTGTCATATAGCGAGTTTGCCCGTGGCGGTCAACCTTCAATGTCATGCCGCAAGGCATAGGGAGGTGACGATCTAGCACAATGAGAGATAGACTTTCTCAGTTCAGATGATGCAATGCTTCAGTAATAATTCCTAAGTTCGCTTTTTGCTCTTGACAGTTTTTTCAAAAATCACGTATAATCATCTTAAGGTTAAGCTTAACCAGAAATTCTGGATAATCACAAGTTCGGGTAGTTGCTCGAACAACTTAATGAGGCGGGAATCCTGCTCCACTTGGTTTGGCAGGACTTCGCTCCGCTTCACCTATTGGTTGCGGAAGTTCACATTTTGTGCGTCCTTCCGCAAGGCAGGGGTTTGCTTATCTCACGTCCGTTGGATAGCGACATGGAGGCTAGACATAATGAAGCCCAAATTGACACTGGGGAAGCTTAAGGCTGAGGCGCGAAGATTCGCCGAAATCGAGTCGGCACATCAGGAGCCCTCATTATATGGCGTCACTGATGGGAAAGCTATTGGCACTTACTTCGAGCATAAGTTCCGCCTCTATCTCCGCGAAAGGTATGAATTTGAGGAAGGAAGCTCTGCAAGCGGTATAGACTTTCCCGAACTTGAAGTCGATATGAAAGTCACAAGCATAAAACAGCCTCAATCATCATGCCCTTTCAAATCGGCACGCCAGAAGATATATGGTCTTGGATATTCTCCGCTTGTCTTTGTGTATGAAAAAACGGATGATCCCGAAACATCCACTGGAAATCTCAACATTCTGCACATAATCTTTGTCGACAAGGATCGGACAGCAGATTTTCAGACAACAACGGGTCTTCGCCGAATCCTCGAAAATCAAGGCAACAAAGATGACATCTTGGCTTTCCTCGAAGAACGAAGGCTTCCAGTAGACGAGATCGGAGCGTCAGCGCTCGCTGATGAGATTCTCGTTAATCCCCCAGAGGTTGGGTATCTTACAGTCTCGAACGCCCTTCAATGGAGGCTTCAATACCGTCGAGTGATCGAGATAGCCGGTTCAGTCACAGGGATTGAAAGGTTGAAATAACAATGAGTGATCAGAGACGGCGCAAAGTTGAATTTGGAGATTTTCAGACCCCCCTTAACCTAGCCCGAGAGGTATGCGTACTCATTGCACAGACCGGGTTTCGCCCCGCTTCTATTCTTGAGCCGACATGCGGAACTGGCTCATTTCTTCGAGCCAGCTTAGAGACGTTTCCAGATTCGCTGTATGTTCTGGGCTTTGAGATTAATCCGAAGTACGTAGAGAGAGCGCGCAATGCAGTTGCATCGGTTGTACCATCACACACATATATCGAAATTCATCAGTCTGATTTTTTCCTTACCGACTGGTCGAGGGTAGTTGAAAAACTACCCGAACCTATTCTTGTTATAGGCAATCCGCCGTGGGTGACGAATGCGGAATTAAGCGCTCTAGGTAGTAAGAACGTTCCGACAAAATCGAACCTCGACAACCTTCGCGGTATTGATGCTCTCACCGGCAAAAGCAATTTCGACATTTCCGAGTGGATGTTGAGAAGGAATATTGAATGGCTTAATGGTAGGGATGGCCTGCTCGCCATGCTATGCAAGACGACAGTAGCTCGGAAAGTCCTTGTTTACGCTTGGCAAAAGGAGTTAACAATTGCATCAGCTTCCCTTTACTATCTGGACGCACAAAAATATTTCGGCGCTGCAGTTGATGCATGTCTTCTCATAATTAGGGCCCAACCAGCAGGCCAAAATAGAGAGTGTCAAGTTTATGCCTCTCTTCACGCAGAGCTACCTACCGATGTATTTGGTTTGCGGGATGGAATCCTTGTGGCCAATGTCCGCTTGTACGAGAAATGGAAAAACCTAGCGGGGAGTGGATTGAGAGGCTGGCGGTCGGGAATAAAGCACGATGCCAGCAAGGTATTTGAATTGCGCTTGGACAACGACAAACTGGTTAATGGTCTTGGAGAATATGTTGATGTTGAACCTGATGTGCTTTTCCCTCTGCTAAAAAGCTCCGATCTTGTGGCGCATAGAGCTCCCCGGCGATGGCTGCTTGTTCCACAGAGGACAATGGAGGAAGATACAAGCCACCTGCAAACTGACGCTCCCAAGACATGGAATTATCTTGTAGCCCATGCGCATCTTCTGGACAAAAGGAGAAGTTCCATATACAAGAACCGTCCCCGCTTCTCAATCTTTGGGATCGGGCCATATTCCTTTGCCCCGTGGAAAGTTGCTATCTCAGGGTTATATAAGAAACTCGATTTTGTTCAAGTACCGCCTTTTCAGGGGCGTCCAGTGGTTCTCGACGATACGTGTTACTTTTTCCCGTGCCAATCTGAAGAGGAATGTCGCACACTCCATGAGCTTGTTACATCCGAGCCCGCCAGAGAATTTCTGTCGGCTTTTATCTTCTGGGACGCGAAGCGCCCAATTACGGCTCGTCTTCTCAACTTGCTTAACTTAGCAGCCCTAGCGCGAGTCTTGGGTAAGGAGAACAGCATCACGCGAATACTTGCGGAGCGACAGGTTGTGAAATACACGGAAGGAATGCACCAACTTCTTCTGTTCAGGGAGGGCATTTCCGGGTATAATGGCAAGTGATGCTGTAAGGGAACTAGCTATTGACGCTTATCATTAGGCAAGCATTTGAAAGGATTACAGACGGACGAAACGCTAAAAGAGGTGAAGACATCATAATGCCTGACTTGCGGGAAAGGTTAATGAAAATAGCTGAGTATCATAGTTCTGAATGGTCCATGCGCCTGAATGAAGTCGGAGGTCTAGGTGTTGGGGGCACTGAGCTTGCTTATCGTCCACATTTCGTTCAACAGGCAGACACTGAGGACGAATACATCAAGATGGCTCTTGAAATCTCAATCTCACAAACTTGGGAAGAGGCTGCTTGGTGCTACGTGTACGGGCAGTTTCGGGCTTGTATTCTCCTATGCGCCACCGTGCTCGAGCTCGCTCTCAAGTACGAGCTTTATAGGAGGGATCAGTCTACCTCATCCACGCTGGGTCCGATTATTGATAAATGCGGCAAGATCGGAGTTCTCTCGAAATCTTTGGTTGCGAAAGCCAAATCTGTGAATATCCGACGGAATGATGTGATCCACGCTAATATTCAGACTAACCGTCCTGAATCTCTACTCTATCATACTGGGGAAGAACATGAGATCAAGCCGATTGAGGACCTGTCAAGGAACATTACCAGTGATGGGAGGCTCATGGGCGACGGTGAAACTATTTCGATCTCCTTTGCAAGAGGTCGCGTCAGCCATTCAAGAGTTGACGCCTTTAAACAGGCTGCCCGAGCAAGCCTGTTCGATGTAAGAGAGATTCTTAAATTCCTATATCCTGTTGAGAGGGATGACCAAGAGAGCAGATGATGTGGACGAAAGTCGTGCCGCATCATAACAAGCGCGTGCAGCCGACAACTGTTCCGTTGTGCTCTATAACGGCGGCTGACGCGCAAGCCGTTAGGCAATAAGCCAGCATGTGTCACGAAAATCACGCAGGATGCCCCATCGCTTGCGGCGGGGAGTTTCATTTGCCAAGGAAGTGAGACTATGGAAGAAAATGAACAATGGGAATATGTCTGGTGTTATTTTCGTAATCTGACACACGCGATTTATAGGGAGATACGGCATATAGGCCCTCCAACAGACTCTGAAGCTAAATGTTTGATTGATGAAACTTCTCCATATTTTGGCGCTGCGAGGAAATGTCAGAAGAACAGAAAGAGGTTAAAATCCTCTGTTCCGTTCCAGGCTGTGACTATAAATGACACCAATGCTATCATTGCGATATACCGAGAGCTTTCAGGACTAGCCCCACAGGAAGTGCTTGATATATTTCTGAATTACCGCTGGCTGTCTTCATATGGTGGAAGCAGATGGGGTGATATTACGAGACAACTTCTTACTCTAAAAAAGGCGATTGATACAAGTGATCTGAAGAAAGCACTCGCAGTCTGCGGAAATATTCAACGCCTTCCTCACAATAGTGGAAGGCTTGTGCCTGCCAAACAAGAGTGGGTGCAATCTAAATGGTTGCAAGAGAAATGGCCCGTGTGGTGTGACAGTGAATAGTTCCATGCGAGGCGACGCAATTCTGATAAGGCTTTGCGCTTCGGGGCAATGAGAGTGTGCAATATAGTTGCCCAACCCTGTGTGCAGCGGATTGGCTTCGCCTCGCTACGCTCGGCTCGCCAGCCGCTGACACTTATCGTTAAGCAGTCGCAATGACGTGGAGTACGGATAAGGTCTAACAATGAAACATCTCCAGCTAAACACCGAGGAAGCACAACAGATCTTCACTATTGGAAAGTACTTCATTCGTTGCTATTTGGCAGCGCGAGATGGCTTAAAGCAGCTTGGAATCCTTCGTTCGGATTGAACGCTTCAGGCCGACTATGCTGAGTGGGTAGCCGCCAAAGTGCTGAGATTGCAACTTGCAGCCTCAGGCGTTGAGAAGGCAATAGACGCTTGAGGCAATGCAGGTCATATTTATCAAATCAAGTCGCGTCTTGTAAAGAACCTACATCAGAATACCTCTTTTGATATTCGCAATATTACGGATCGATTTGATTTCTTGGTGCTCGTGTTCTTAAACTCCTCGTTTGAGGTGCTTACGGTCCTGAAGGTGCCTTATGAAGTAGTCCGGGAGTTAGGTTTCCAAACAGCCAGTACATTTCGCTTCCGCTGGAATCGGTCAGTGGCTTCAGATTCAAGAATAGAGCGAGTCGTTTGGACGGATGACAACACCGTCTAACCTCCGCTGCACCCGACCCCCTCCGTTGGCGCTGCGACGGGCGGCCGAGCACACATCTATCACGCATCGCTGGGGTGAAAGGCGATGCTTCCGGATGGATGGCGTTGGTTGTCGGATTATGCGAGTGGAGATGAACGGTTAGTCATCGGCTTGATCTCCGGCACCTCCGCCGATGGCGTGGACGCCGCTCTGGTGAACATCATCGGGGGCGAGCCGGAACGGGTGGAGGCCATAGCGTTCCTGACTCTGCCCTATCCCGATGAGATTCGAGAGGCGGTGTTGCGGGTTTCACACGATGGTGATGTGGGGATGCTCTGCCAACTTAACTTCGCACTGGGGGAGAAGTTCGCCGAAGCGGCTATGCAGGTGATCGAGATCGCCGGGTTGTCCATGAGACAGGTACACCTCATCGGCAGCCATGGTCAAACCGTCCGTCACCTGCCGTCAGGGGGAGGTACGTTGCAGATCGGTGAACCTGGGGTCATCGCATACCGAACGGGAGTGCCTGTAGTGAGCCACTTCCGGGGAAAGGACATAGCGGCGGGCGGACAGGGAGCGCCTTTGGTGCCGCTGGTGGACTGGTTGTTTTTGCGTCATGCCCGTAAAAGCCGCCTCGCCCTTAACATCGGAGGCATCGCTAACATAACGGTGCTGCCCGCAAAGGCGACCTTGGAGGAGGTATTCGCCTTTGACACGGGTCCGGGCAACATGCTCATAGACGGCGCTGTGAGGCACTTTTCCGGTGGGACACAAGCTTTCGACAGGGATGGCACATGGGCGAAGCAAGGCAGAGTTGATCGGCACTTGCTGGACTGGCTCATGTCTCATCCCTTCCTGCGACAGCCTCCGCCGAAGTCAACGGGGCGTGAGATGTTCGGCGCGGCGTTCCTGCAGGAGGTGTTATCTCGTGCGGAACACCGGGATATGGCGCCCTGTGATGTCATTGCCACGTTGGCGGCCTGGACCGCGGAAAGCATCGCCGATGCCGTCCGGCGATTCGTAACGTCAAAGGTCGGGCAGGTGGACGAAATCATCCTCAGCGGCGGCGGAGCGAACAATCCGACTCTGATGGCGATGCTATGGGAACGATTGAAACCGGCAGACCTGCGGCGCAGCGATGAGATCGGAATTCCGGCCGATGGTAAAGAAGCCATAGCCTTCGCCGTCCTGGCACATCGGACCGTTATGGGGCTTGCCGGTAATCTGCCATCAGCCACCGGCGCTTCGATGACTGTCATCCTGGGCAGCCTGACCTTACCATGAGTCGAGAGACATGCATCCGTGAGTAATATTCCATCGAAAAGGAGGGGAAAATGAACGTAATAGTTATTCTCACCGATAGCTTACGCGCAGATCACTGCGGGGCATACGACGGCGTGGGAGGGATTGAGGTTTGCTCCTACGCCGGCAGAAAGGTCGAAACGCCCAACTTCGATCGATTGGCGAAGGAGGGGACGCTGTTCGCACACGCATACAGCGAGAGCCTGCCCACCATCCCTAACAGAACCAACCTGTGGACGGGAAGGACCCAATTCCCGTTTCGGGGATGGCAGCAATTCGAGCACTCCGATTACCTGCTGGCGGAGGTGCTCTGGGATAAGGGATATACCTCGGCGCTTATCACCGATACCTATCACATGCATAAACCCATCTACAACTGCGGCCGGGGTTTCGATACGACGGTCTTCGTCCGCGGACAGGAGTATGACCCCTGGATAGTCGATCCGGATATACCCGTCGATCTCTCCAGATGGCATAAGCTCCGAGGCGATAAAAGCGATGATCTGTGGAAACCCCGATTCGAACAGTATCTCCGCAACAGATCGACCTTCAAGTCCGAGGAGGACTGGTTCACGCCACGTGTGGTGAAGGAGGCGATCAGGTGGCTTGAGCATCAGGTTAAGGATCGAGGACGTAAGGACAAGCTGTTCCTATGGGTTGACAGTTTCGATCCGCATGAGCCCTGGGATCCGCCCGAGCCGTTCAGATCGATGTACAAGGAGCCCGGCTATACCGGTAAGGATCTCATAGATCCCGTGCCCGGCCCGGTTGAGGGGTATCTGAGTCAGGAGGAGCTGAATCGGGTTAGATCCCTCTATGCAGGTGAGGTGAGCTTCGTCGACAAGTGGATAGGTGTGCTGCTCGATGCGATACGGGATCTGGGCTTATACGATAACTCCCTCATAGTCTGGACCTCAGACCACGGGGAGCCGTTCGGCGAGCACGGGATAGTTCGCAAGGCTAGGCCGTGGAATTACGAGGAGCTGGTGCGGATACCCTGGGTCATCCGCCATCCGGAGTTCGGACACGGCGAGGTCGTGGATGCGCTGGTTCAGCCCGTGGATATGATGCCCACCATATTGGATCTGGCCGGGATACCTACTCCGCTGCCGCTCGTCTTCAGGGCTCCTAGCTCGACGGGGACCTTCCCCCAGGATATGCCCGTTGCCCGCAGAGAGGTGAACATGCACGGATTTAGCCTGCTCGGCCTGATGAAGGGTGAGATCGAACAGGTAAGGGATTACGCCTTTTCAGGCCATTACAGGCAACAGTGGAGCATGCAGGATCAGGAATGGAGGTTCATACTGCCCATAGATGGGAGCAGGCCGCCGGAACTGTATCATCGTCCCGATGACCATTACGATCAGAATAACGTCATAGAGGAGCACAGGGATGTGGCCGAAAAATTGGAGCTGGAGCTGAGACGCTGGGCTGCCAGTCTCAGATGAACCTATACATATATCTCCCCATGATGCTTCCCAGAAGGCCCCAGAAGCTTGCCATGACGAACTGTCCCAGAACCAGGCCGATGAAGAAGTCGCTTGCCTTTCGATGCATCCTCAGTCCGCCGAATTTCAGTATCACCCACTTGATCAACCAGCTTATGAATATCGAGAACCAGAGCAGGTTCAGCGACCACGTTCCGCCCACCACGTATCCCGCTGCGTGAAAGGGCCACCAGATGAAGAGACGACGCATCGTGATCAGGAAGAATCCCATGAGGAGGCCGAATCCCATCCAGATCATGGATCTCACGTTCGGTCCGCGCGAGTAGCTGAGCCATCTCTGGATCTTGTTGAAATTGGGCCATCCGTCCCACGTGCTCCCCCAGAACCTATATGCGGTATGCAGATAGGCCCAGCAGGCGGAGAGCGAGCCGACGACGATCGCCAGGATTATCCCCAGGATCAGAAGTCTATCCATCTTGAGCTTCGCCCTCTCAGCTATCTTAAACGCCTCGAGCTGATGGGGTTGAGGGTTGCTTCTGTGGGCATAGGAGAGAAAATGCAGATAGCCGAACATCGTCAGATTTTCCGGTCCGATCGGCCTCGTTCCCACAACCGTCACCATGATATCCTCAGGCCGGAAGGCCAGATCGTGCATCGGATATCCGATCTCCGCCCTGATGCGGGTCACGACGAGCGAGAATGAGAGGAGGATGAGGAAAAAGGCCGAGGCGACCCACACCTTCATCCCGGCAAAATAGCAGAATCCCACGAGATACCCGAAGCTGAGCAGGAAGCCCAGGATCGCCCATCTGCACGTTCTTAGTTCATCCCGATCCTTGTCGGGATATCCCAGGAGGCTTTTTAGGATTCTCAACGCCTGAAACCGGTACATCCACAGGACGAAGAGCAATATCGCGAGGCAAACCCCTATGGACTGCTGCCATACGAACGGGAATCCTCGTAGGGCCTTCACGCCTATGACGCTTCCGAACACCCTCTCAAAGCGCCAGAACCAGTAGAAAAACCATGTGGAAAAGGCCATGTCCAGGGGCATGAAATAGGCCAGACCTATCGCAAAGGGATGGAACTCGATCGGAACCCATCCCAGGGCGTTCCACGGTTTGGTCGTGAAGTATTGACTCAACATGAACCGTCCGTACAGTATGGTCGGGATGATCGGAAACAGGTAATGGAGGCCGTTTATCAGATCTCTACCCCCCGATACGGCGAAGCCTATCCATAACAGCTTCGATCTGAAGAGGTTGATCTCCCCATCTATTATCTCCATCGGAATTTGAGCTAAAGGATATGCGAGCCTCTCGTGTTCCGTCCACTGCCGGCGGATCAACAGGTTCATGCAAAGCATGCATAGAACGACCGCTATGACCACACTCGACCATGCTATAGAGGGAACGAGCCATGCCCTTATGTACTCCTCCCTGTAAAGGGTTCTGTAGAAAAATCCCCTTTTGTAATATCCATCTAAGACCGATCTATCGGTGACCACAAGCCATTTGGGGACATAGGGATGGATGAGCTCCGCCCACTCGTTCTCCGGCGTGGCGAAATAAAAGGCGTGACCCAACAACGGATAGAGCCTCTGGATTATATCAAACCCGGCTATACCGGATGAGACGCATAACATGGCGTATAGAAGCAACATCTCCCCCTTCGTCACGGATAATGAGGGCAGAAACCGCTTCAAAGGGACGTTCAGGAAGGTCAACACGAAGATGACGAAGATGGTGTTCATAAAGAGGGAGACGCGCGTGAAATTCACGCCGTGTCCGACCACGCCGGTGTCCATCACCCACAGATTGTTCAATGGCACGATCACCATAGCGATGAAAATCAGCTTCGCCCATATAAACCGTCCCCTCATGTTCACCTGATCCCTCCCCCCATGGATGGCGAAAAGCGATCTTTTCCGGTCTGCCCCTAAGCGAGATGATATTTTTAAAGGGTGGATTAAGCTCCCCTGGTTTCAGGCGGGGCAACTCCGTTTTAGGTATAACACATCAAGCGGCTTCTGTCAATCGGCGATTTCCAGGGCCAGGACTTCGCAAAAACTTTTGAAGAATGCAGATGGGGAAAGGCTTAGATGGTGTAAGTGATTCAAAGGAAATTCGCGCTCTAATCTATCGCGAATTTGCTCAAAAACCCTTATGCTGCCTAGATTT
>JAGGXZ010000023.1 GCA_021162805.1 Candidatus Poribacteria bacterium | reverse complement strand
CTCTAACCTCCTCCCATCTGTTCACCGCCCAAAGCCACATCCCTCTTAGCGATCTCTCACCACAGACTGATGCCAGGATAAGCAGTGATGATATCTTGTTAAGAGGGTAGATCCTCCACCGGGAGAAGCGGTAGTCGGTTATTTTGGACAGCCTGGCGAATAAGCTGTTGGGATGGACATATCGGCCTGCCACGAGCATCTTTCTCACCTCCTTCCTGGTGGTCTTTGTGATAGTATACTAAATCATACAATCATTGAAAAGCCCTACAGGCGGACCTTTACACTTGACATCCTCTTCGGATTGTTGTATTCTTTAAATCGCAGTTTTCATGAGGGGCGTTGTGCCCTTTGAAAAGGTGGTCATCTTCAGAATCATCGGAGAGAGATGAGATGGAGGAGAGGGATAAGTTTTCATCAGTTGGTTCCCCTCAGGGGGGAGGAAAAGAGCTTGGGAAGTTTAACAAAAAAGGAGGTAGGTGGATGAAAATCAGTCTGAAACTGATAGCTCTGGCTGCCCTATTGGGCTTTGTTGCCTTTGGGGCGATGAGCTACGCGCAGAACCCTTCCATCACCTTGAATCCCACCCAGGGAACGGTGGGAGAGATGTTGACTGTGGAGGGTTCTAACTTTGATCCGAATACGGTGATCGGAAATCTCACCTTCGGCGGAATCACGATCACCCGATCGCTTCATAACCTATCCGGCGATATCGAAGGTGATGCTGTTAAAACCAAAAGCGATGGCACCTTCTCGGTTTCCTTTATTGTCCCTGAACATACCGGTGGAACCGTTCAGGTCAAGGTCTTCGGCGTCACAGCGAACTATACCCTTAATGAGAAGATCGAATCCGTCAGTCCCACGGTTGTGCATGTAGGAGATTCCATCAGCGTTAAAGTAACAGGGCTTAAGGCCGATACAAACTATAAGATCAGAATAGGTAAGAAGGATGATGGAAATCCACAGGAGACGGGTGATTTCAAGCCGGGCGGGAACGGCAGCAAGACCGTAAGCGCCACTGTCGGAAACCTCCCCTTCGACCGCAATCTCGTTGACAACGTTGTCGAGCTCAGGCTGAGCGGAAATACGATCGCGACCTATCCTATTTACATTATCCCAAAGCTCGTGAAGCCGGATCAGGTCAAGCATTATAAGAGGAATGGCGATCCTGTAACTGTTGTAGGTAAAGGGTTCAAGGCAAACAGTAGCGTTACCGTGAAAGTCGGCGCTCAATCGTACACTGCTTCCACTGATAATAAGGGATACTTCAGTATTGATTGTCAGATAACCGAGGATCAACCGTGGAAATCCAGCATAACTGTCAAAGCGACTGTCAGCGACTATGGAGTTTATTCCGGGGATTATCCTGCTCCTTCCACCATCGTGATAGATCCGACTATAGAGGTATTTGCTAAAGTTGGTAATAACTGGGTCGATGCGTCAGGGCAGGTCCTCACAATAGGCGATGAGCTGAAGGTTGTAGGGCATAACTTCTATTGGCTTGATAAGGATCACAAGGACAGCGTGAGCATATATGTTGAGAGCGAGTCAGTTGCTTCGGCAACTGCTACAAGTGATGGAACGTTCGAGAAAACCTTTTCACTCAAGGCCTTCCCGCAGAGCGGCTATTTCACGGTTAAAGCCAGGGGAAGTGTCTCGGCTACCGATGCAACCTACACGATATTGTACTCCTCGCCCGTTACCTCTGAGAGGGTGATTCTCAGCAAGTCCAGCGGGGCTCCCGGTAGCACGATCAAAGTTACCGGAGTCGGATTTGATCCCAATACCGATCTTGGATATATCCAGTTCGGATCGTTAGGGCCCGAAAATAGAATGAAGAAACCGGACGGCGCGGATGCCACAGCTATGACCGATGAAAACGGGAGCTTCGGTCCGATAGAGGTCGTAATACCCGACAACATCCCCGGTGGAGCCAGGAATATCTTCACCTCAGAAAGACCCGATGTCAGGGCTACATTCACTGTGACGCCAAGTATATCGATTGCGTATGTCTCCATTCACGTGGGAGAGGCGCTTACGATCACTAAGATAAAGGGATTTTCGCCCAATGAGGACGTGAGCATAAGGATAGCCGGGGTTGAGGCTGCCAAGGTCAAGGTCGATGGAAACGGCGTAAAGGAAAGCTTCACCGTCACCGTTCCGGAGCTTCCCTACGGCAAAAAGAACGTCACCGCATACGGACTGACGTCGCTCACATCGGCCTCTAAGGATGACGCGATAAAGATCGTTAACAGCATCTCGGCGAACCCCGGACCAAGCACCATCAGAGTTGGTGATTCGATAACCGTCACTGGTAAGGGGTGGGCCGCCAATGGAAGCATCAAAATAACCTTCGGTGGCGTTACGGTCTGGGAAGGCAATGCGAACGATAAAGGCTCCTTCCCTAAAACCTTCAATGTGCCCTATATAGCTCAGGCTTCCAATACCGTCGATCTGGTGGTCGAAGGTGGTGGAGTCGATAGCGGAGATAAGACGAAAACCCTCTCCGGTTACACCGTCGTAAGCCGGAGCACGGATGAGCCGATAGCCGGCCTGTCCAAATCAGAGGGTGTGGTCGGAGAGGAGATCACAGTATATGGATTTGATGTGACGGGTGATTTCGGCGATCTCAGATTCGACGATACCCTGATTCCCGTTGACGTCAATAACGACGGTGTGGCCGACTGGACGGACACCGATGGAGATGGCGTAGTCGATCCCGGCGAGCAGCCGAACGTGACGGGATTCCCCATCAGGTTCTGGGTCCCCACCGTTCCCGGTGGCAGACATTACATCAGATTAGCTAATAGCTCAGTACCCTTCGACGTTAAAGGGAGCATAACCTCATATCCAACAGGCGATCAGAAGGTCGGAGATAAAATCGAGATCAAGGTTAAGGGGTTCAACGGCACGGTTGATATCTATATTGGTGGTGTCCTTGCCAGATCCGGTCAGTCACTGGGAGGAGATGGAACGGCCGATATTAAAGATATCGTCATACCTCAGATACCTTTCGGCAGAGCGAAGATAAAGGTTGTGGGCTCCGCTGGAGGCGGTACCGTTGAGGTAGATGGCCCGTTTATCGTCCCGAAGATCACGCTTACGCCCTCTTCCGGATATAATGGAACTGAGGTAACGATCAAGGGCTATGGTTTCAAAGCGGGCGAGAACGTCCGGCTGGAGATGAACGGAAGCTACATCGGCAGCGATGTGACGGACAACACCGGCTACTTCGAGTATACCAAGAAGATAGAGAACCAGCCTGCCGGCACAAAGACGTTCAGCGCCAGAGGGCTCCTCTCCTACACCGAACGGCCGCAGGTTTATCCGGTCACGGCGAACTTCACCGTGCACGGCTCGATAAAGTCCATCTCCAAACTCAGCGGGCCCTATGGCACTGAGGTCTTGGTTACGATTGAAGGGTATGGCATAAATCAGAACGCTGTAAGCGTGAACTTCGGCGGAACCGATATAACACCGACCTTCGATGCGGGAACCGACTCTAGCATAGGAAAATACGTCTTGAAATTCACAGTGCCGAATGTCCGACATGGCTCCACTGTGGTCACCATAGCCGATAACTCTGAGAGAAACATCTTCACCTTCGGAGTCACCAGCAAAATTTCAGCTCCCTCTACCGTCTATGTGGGCGACAAGATCACCGTTGAAGGATGGGGATTTGAACCGGGGAGCGTCACGATAGATTACGCCGGGCATACCGGCATAGCAACGGCTAGTGTCAATGACAGCGGTTACTTCAAGGCGGAGAACGTCCAGATACCCGCCACTCCATATGGCAACCACGATCTCGTAGCAAGACAGGCAGCTACGTCGGCTAAGAAAACGGTTAAAGTTGAGAGGAAGATATCAAAGAGCGTTACCAGCTACAAGCACGGCACGGGGAATAAGACTCAGGTCTATGTTGGGGAGACGCTGAACGTCCAGGGAACCGGATTCGAGGCCAATATAAGCCTGAACGTCAAGTTCGGCGGAAAGAAGCTATCAGGTGTTTCCAACGCTGTGACCGATGACAACGGCTCCTTCTCTCTGAGCTTCGTAGTTCCCGACGTGGTCTATGGCAACTATGAGACGAGAATCTACTATGATGATTGGAAGGACGACAAGTCCATATCTGCCGGTACGCTGGAGATCAAGCCGTTCATAACGGTTTCCGACAGTACGACAGGCACGGGAGTTCCCACCGGTAAGTCGGGTTCGGTGATCACGATCGAGGGTAAGGGATTCCCCTCCGGCGATGGAAAGCTCTATTATGCCGGTGTCGAGATCGCCGATATCCATGCCGATGGGAACGGCGATTTCACTAAGACGATCACCATGCAGCCCAACCTGCCGATAGGCAGGTATTCGATAACTGCTACCATAGGTGGTCGGTCTGCCAGCAAGGCGTTCATCTACTCCGGCGGCGGCCCGACGCTCTATGCCTCTACCGGTGAGGCGACGCCCGGACAGAAGATCAAAATCTATGGCACGGGATACTCGCCGGGCGCATCGCTCGGACAGGTGAAGTTCGGCGGCATCACGGTCAGCAGCGATATTACGGCCAACGCAAACGGCGCCTTCGAGGTCGAAATCACCGTCCCGGATGTGACTTATGGCTCGAAGTCCGTCACCCTCTCGACTGCAAGCGGCAGCACCAACGTCACGGTTAAACCTGTTATCTCTATATCCCCTGATAAGGGATATGTGGGGACCAGAATCTACGTGACGGGTAAGGGTTATAAGCCCGGTAAGGATATAACGCTCAGGTTTGATGGCTCCACGGTGGTTCCCGGTTCGACCTATGACCTGAAGGACGAAGGTGCTGGCTCTCTGAGATATGAAGACAGCACGTATAAGGCCATACGTTCAGACGGAAACGGCGTCTTCCAGGTCTCTTTCAAGGTTCCGGCCAAGTTCAAAGGCGGGAAAACCGTAGAGGCTAGCTTTGAGAGCGGTTCTGCGTCCAAGACCTTTACCGTCGAGCCCAGGATAATCTCGGTTAGTCCTTCCAATGTCTATTACGGTACCAGTCTAAGGGTTAAAGCTGACGGTCTGCCTCAGCCTACAAGCTCTGTAGAATTGATCTTTGGATCTCAATCTCAGGCCTTCACCACCGGTGATATCGTCAACGGTTCCTTCGATAAGACGGTGGCAGTCAGCGATCAGAAATACGGCAGCAAGACGGTCAAGATCAAAGTTGACGGCGCTGAGGTCAAGGATAGCGCGGGGAACACCATAACCGGTTCCTTCCAGATGAGACCGTCCCTCACGGTTAGCAGAGTTACGGATACCAGGGGTGATAAGACCAAGTTCAACTATACCGGTCATGGATTCTCGAAGGGAGACGTCCACGTCGTTCTCGGTTCTAAAGACATAAAGGTTTCAGCCGGCGATAACGGAGCGTTCACCGGCACTTCCGATGAGATCGGCAGCCAGCCCGGCGGCACGGTTCAGGTCAGGGCAACCGGATCGAGCGGTGAATCGGCAAACGCCTATCTGACCATTCTGCCTAGGATCGAGATCTACAAGAAGAGCGAGACCACCTACTACGTCGGCACCAGCGTGCGGGTGAAAGGTTATGGATTCATCCCCGGGGAGAACGTCGGCATCTATGAGGCTGGGACGCTGAGAACCAGTACCACAGCCAACGGCAACGGCGAGATAGATGTGCCCTTCCCTGTTCCGGACGGCGCTTACGGCAACAGGTCGGTCAGGGCTATAGGTCAGTTCTCCTCGAACGATGAAAGCTACACGGTTCATCCGAAGATCACCGCTGTTTCACCGACAACCGGCTATAAGGGAACGCCTGTCAGAGTTCAGGGCAACGGCCTGATGCACGGACAGGCTTACACGCTTTCGCTGCCCGGAGCTCCTTCCATTACCGATAACCTCGGCGACGGCAAGTTCGACGTCACCTTCAATCTGGGCGATGCCGCCGAAGGCCCGATGGACGTCACGCTCGGCGGTTATACCTATCCGCAGAAGTTCGTCTACTCGAAGGCCGCCACGGCATATCAGAACGTGGGCAGGATCCTTGCTGAGGGGACCAACTTCCAGATAGGAAAAGAGGTCAAGGTCAGAGGTTACTCCTTCCCCGCGAACTACAACGTGGGTAACCTGAAGCTGGGAGAGAGGATAATCACCGGGTTAACGGATATCGGCGCTGGCCAGGTGATCTTCGACCAGATTACGACTGACGGCAACGGTGCCTTTGAGGTTAAGTTCACGGTTCCCGATCTTCCCGGCGGAAGTTATAGCATCAGCGTGACGAATATCACCCCCGCGCAGGTCGGTTCCATAAACGTTGTGCCTTCCATCTCCCTGAGCCCATCCAGCGGTCCTAACGATGTGTGGATCAGGGTCGAGGGTAAGGGATATCAGCCGAATCAGGAGATCGGGAGGATAAAATTCGCCGGGGCTAATGTCGATGACATCAGATCCGCCGGGGTAGGTTCGGTTTCCGATAAGAAGGTGAAAGTCAATTCCGCCGGTAAGTTCGCCGTCGAGATTAAAGTCCCATACAAGCCTGAGGGCAAATACACCGTGTCCGACCAAAACGATCTGGCGAGCGCTGAGTTCAAAGAGACTGGCCACGCCACAATTGTCAAACTAAGTCCGTCGACCGTTCACGTTGGAGATATCCTGACGATAGGAGTTCAAGGGTTCCCGGCCAATGTAACATTGAAGGCTAAAATCGGCGGCGTGGATGTCACAGGAGCCACCTCTGGCGGCGACGGCAAGAAAGAATGGACGGTTGTGGTGCCCGTGATAGCTGGTGGCTCACAGACGGTCAGGGTTTGGACTGAAGCCAGCAATACCGATAAACAATCCACAGAATCCACGATCACGATCGTCCCGAAGATCACATCTGTCAACCCGCTTAGTGGCGTCAAAGGCGATACCATAGATGTTACCGGAACGGGATTCGGCGCTAGCGAGCAGTTGACGGTCTGGCTCGACGATCAACAGGTGCCCAATGCTCTTAGCTCCGCCAGATCCGATGGAACTTTCCTGGTCTCCTTCACCGTACCTGATCATCCCTATGGCAACGCCACGATCACGGTTAAAGGACATACCGGAGCTCAAGCCTCCTATCCCGTTTACTTCAAGATCAACAGTAAGATCAGCGTCACCCCGGTCAAGGATAACCAGCTCAAAGGCACCTACGCCGATGGACCCGTGACGATTGTCGGCTCTGGATTCATCGCCGGCGATAACCTGACGGTTAAGTTCACCGGCGCCACCTCAAAGACGGTTCAGGTTGCCGATGATGGCTCGTTCACAGCGCAGTTCGACTTGGCTGAGATAACGAGAGGGGCTAAGACGATCAGCGTTGAGAGCCCGACCGATAGCCATACAAATCGGTCTACTACATTCACGGTTGAACCCTATCTGAGGTTGAGTCCGTCGAGCGCACTGCCCGGCGCGGATGTCGTGGTTGAAGGTTATGGGTTCGATCCGGGAGGACCCTACAGCACGGTAACGCTTAAGGTTGATACTCAAACGGTCGCGACTAACATCGATGTTAGCTCCGGAGGTCATTTCGGTCCTGTTACAATCACGGTTCCGTCCATGGCTCCTCATGATGCTTATGTCCATGCCTATCAAGCCGGTATAGAGATAAAGAGCGAGAAGCTCGTGATCCAGCCCGGCGCTGGTGAGATAACTGTTGATCCGACATCAGGCAATATCGGAACCCAGGTCTCCGTCACCGCTCCCGCCGCGACGTTTAAAGCTGGTGAGGCCGTTGACCTCTATTTCGCCGGATCGAAGATGTTGACGAAGGGCGCTGGAAATGACGGCAGCTTCTCAGCCTCATTCACAGTCCCGGAGGGCATCCCCGGCGGCGTTAAAGTGGTTGAAGCTCGAAGCGAGACGGTCTCCAAGCAGGCCAACTTCACGCTTAATCCGAAGATTACAGGTTTCTCGCCAACTGAAGCCACGATCGGCTCCATCGTTACCGTCACCGGTAACGGCATGGGCGCTAACGATACGCTGACCGTCGAGTTCGGAGAAAGCGAAGATAAAATGGAATCCGTGACGATCCTCTCCGGCGGCACCGCTAACGCCGATGGAACTTTCGAGATCAGGTTCGCCATACCCGATAGGGCTTACTCTCAGGCGAGCTTCGATACCCTGATCAACATCAAAGGTTCGCCGTCCGGACTTGAAACCGGAAACGTGAGCTTCGTCACCGTGAGAATTGAGACTTCCCGGCTGGTCGTCACCCCGACCGAAGGACCGGTCGATACCGATGTGACGATCTACGGCATGATCGTCGGAGCCTCCGGCGCCAAGGCCAACGAGAACATCGGTGAACTCAGATTAAGCTCCTTCGGAACGACCATCTCGGTCGACCTCGCCGGGCATTTCGACTGGGTGACAGAGGGTAGCTTGAGCGGCAACGAGCTGGTCACCAACTCCAACGGCAGGTTCAAGGTCCAGTTCAAGCTTTCCGACGCCGTTGCAGGAACTAACCTAGCTCTGATCGGCGGCCAATCCGTCACGATCACCCTCGGCAAAGTGGCCAACCTCTCCGCTGTGTTCACCGTCAAGGCGATCGTTGCCGTGAGCCTAACCGAGGCTACTGTAGGACAGGATATCACGGTCACCGGTTCCGGATACATGCCCAGCACGGATGCATCGATCAAGCTGGATGGAACGGAGATCGGAACCGCAACGGCCGATAGCTCAGGCAGCATATCCGCCACGGTCGCCGTTCCCGAAGGTACTCTGGGAGGCGATCACGACGTGACGGTCGTTCAGACCATCGGCGTGCTGACCATCCAGTCCGCCGAACCAGCAACCCTGACGGTTAAGGGTCAGATCACCAAGATCACGCCCGCATCCACCATCGCAGGTGCCAAGGTGACAGTCGAAGGAAACGGATTCGGCTCAAGCGAGGCTCTCCAGTTCAAGATCGATACTCAGGATATACCTTCTGAGAGCGTCACCAACGGTACCACCACTGAAACAGGGACGTTTGCAGCGACCGTAACCCTGCCGAGCGATCTGGCCGAAGGCACCTACACGCTCACCGTCACCGGAGCCACGAGCGAGATAGAGGCCACCGGATCGATCCAGATCATAACCGCTACAGCAACGGCCACTCCAACTGAAGGCGAGGTCGGAGATACCGTCACGGTCGAGGGTGCTGGATTCCCGGCCAACACCGCCGTGGAGTTCTACTTCGGAACGGTTGCCGATGAGAACAAGGTCACGCCCGAAACTGCGGTTACCACCGATGATACGGGAGCATTTACGGCGACGATCACCATCCCCAAAGCCTTCGACGACGGCACTAAGCTCCTGGTCAAGGTGGGTGATATCGTCGTGGAGACCAACTTCGCCTATAAGTCGCTGATCAAGAGCGTTACGGTTGAGATCACCAGTGCAGCCGAGGATGGCACTGCGATTAAGGATAGCGTGATAACCGTCACAGTTACCCTGAACCGCTCGGTCGCTTCCGGGACCTTCTCGGTCGGCGACCTGGTCACCGACGCTGAGATGAGCAAGGTCGAGGGCGCCGAAACGGAGACCTGGCAGGGAACCTATACCGTCAAGACGGGTGACTACGCCAAGGACGCCGTCGTATCGGTCAAGATGACCTCTGCCTCCGGAAAGGTCTCCACCGCCGAAGCCACCGATAAGGTGAACGTGGACGCTACCGTCCAGATCACCTCTGCCGATGTAAGCGCCACAACGGTCAAGAACGGCGACACGATCACCTTCACCGTCGTAACCGAGCCCGAAGCCACCGTAACCGTGGATCTCGGTGGGCTGGATTCGACCGTGACCGAGCTGATAGCTCTGACTGAATCGACGGAAACGCCCGGAACCTTCACCGCTGACGTGACGATCTCCGCCGAGAACACGGCTCCTAACGGCACCTATATGGCGATCGTCAAGGCGGTCGACAAATACGGAAATGAGGCTACGAGCGAGATCTCGATAGAGCTTAAGAACACCGTTGAGTTCACGCTGCAGGTCGGAGGAGGCTTGAGCCTCGTCAGCGTACCGCTCAAGCTCGATACCCCGATGAAACTGAGCGAACTCGCCAGCGCGATCGGAAACGTGACAAGCGTGATCAGAATCGACGAAAACGGCAAGTTCGTCGCTTCCGTCGAGACACCTCAGGGATGGCTGAACGATACGGATCTCGTCGGCGGTGAATCGTTGCTGATTATAAGGCCCAAGGATGCCACTGCCGCTCAGGTCAAGTTCACCGGTAAGGCGCTTGACGGCATAGTAAAGTTCAACCAGGGTCTCAATCTGATCACCGTTCCGCTCAAGCCCGCTCAGGATATGACTCTGGAGGATCTGTATCAGACGCTCGGCGGTGACGAAAAATTGGCCGTGCTGATCTGGTCACAGAACGGCACCCTGAAATCCGATCCGACCAAGAGATCTCTCGTCAAGGTGGTAGGTGGAGCTTCATACCTGATCTTCGCCAAGGCTGCTGGTGAGGCTACATTTGAGGGAACGGCGTGGGAGAATCAGCCTGAAGGTGCTGCATCTCCATATCTCAGCGCGGCCGATATGGATACAAGCTCAGCCCCCGTTCTGATCGTCAGCGGTTCCGTGAGGGATGAGAGCGGCGTCGCTCTGAAGGAGATCAAGGTGACGGTCGAGAACCTGACCGCTTCCAGAAACGTCCAGACCGTCGTCGATGAGACAGGACGTTACGCTGCCGTGCTGGTCGATCTGGGCGGTAAGGCGGTTAAGGCCGGCGATATGATCCGGATCGATGCGATCGATCCCAGCGGCCGGTTCGTCGCCGAGCCGGTCAAGCACCTCGTCACCGAGGAGGATATCGCCAGAGGTAGCGTGCTAGTGACGAACTTGACGATGAAACCCGTTCCCAAAGCGACGGCCCTGCTGCCCAACTATCCGAACCCCTTCAACCCCGAGACCTGGATACCGTTCATGCTGTCCAGGGAAGCCGACGTGACGATCAGAATCTACGACTCCCTCGGAAGGCTGGTCAGGACGATAGATCTCGGCCATCTCAGACCGGGCTACTACCTCAACAGGGATAGGGCAGCCTACTGGGATGGCAGGAACGAGCTCGGCGAGCAGGTGGCAAGCGGCGTCTACTTCTACCAGATTCAGGCCGGCTCGTTTGTCAAGACCAAGAGGATGGTCCTCCTCAAGTGACAGGGGCGGACCTAAAAGAAGAGAGGATATGGCTGTCGGGGTGGTCAGTTCATCCCCGACAGCCAGTTTATGTCGAGCTCGCCTTCGTCCCCATAAAGAGCAAGGAGGATTGATATGAGCAGGAGGAAGACATATACAACCCTGGCGATTGTTCTGTCGCTGTTTTTAGCGGCGGCCTTTGGCTTTTCATATGATACATTCACCGTCTCTGGTAAGGTGCTTAAAGCGGATGGCACACCGGCGGCCGGCTATCAGGTTAAAGTTTCAAATGAGTCCAGGGATATGACGCTCGATGAAGGTGTCCTTACGACAGCAACCACAGATGCTAACGGCGAATATACCGTCGCACTGACAGGAGATGCGGTGGTTGAATCGGGTGATTCGTTTAAGGTGGAAGTTATAGATCCCGCTACGGGGGATATTCTCGGTTACAGCTCAGGAGTCGTGGGAGATGCTAACTTTGAGTTCCAGGGATTCGGTCTGAAGATCGGCTCCATCATCATAGACGTCAAGCTCCCCGGCATCACAGCTACGATAACCCCAAATGTGCTGAAGGCCGGTGTGGACACACAGGCCGATGTGTCGGTGACCGTTTTAGACCAAAGCGGAAATCCGATAACCGACGATACGGTCACGCTTGAAGTCCTGCAGGGTGGCGGGAAGATCATTTCACCGGCTACCTTCCAGGACGGGGTTTATAGATCCACATACACGGCCCCCTCGCCGGCTCTGGAGGGGGAGGTCAAGATCAAGATCACATCCGCAAAACTCGGAAAATCCGTTACATCGGTTCTCACCATACTTCCCGGCCCTGCTGAGACCGTTTCGGTCGAGCCGGAGATGACCAAACTGCAGGTGCCTGAGCAGGGCCAGTCCATCGGAACGGATGTGATCATAACCGTTAAGGATTCGCAGGGAAATTACGTCAAGGATGAGACCGTGACGGTCTCCTCCATATTTGAAGGCCAAACCACGGATCTGGGAAAGGCCGAGAATCTGGGCGATGGCACTTATAAGATAACCTTCTCCACCACGTCCACTAAGGCGGGTATCGTTACGATAGAGGCGACGACCTCTAACGGCAAAAAGGGGAGCGCAGAGATCACTATGACGGCACAGGCGCCAGCCGTCGTAACGCTTACGGCTCAGCCGACGGAAATAACCGCCGGCTCTTCAGAAACGATAACTGTAACCGCCCTCGTGGAAGATAAGGCCGGAAATCCAGTGCCCGATGAGGCGGTTAAGTTCGAGCTGATCAGCGAGTTGAGTGATCCCGGAACCCTCTCCGCCCAGGAGACAACCACCGATGCCGATGGTAAATGCCAGGTGAGTTATACCCCCGGAACAAGCGCCGGCACAGTAAAGGTGAAAGCGACCGCCTTGAGCACAAAGGTCTACGGGGAAACCGAGATAACCGTCAAGGCCGGCTCTGCTGCTGAGCTCACCGTTCAAATTCTGCCCGAAACCGGAATCGTCGCCGACGGCAGCGCAACCGCCTCTGTAATAGTGACCGTCAAGGATAGCTTCGGCAATCCGGTGAGCGACGAACAGGTGAAGTTTGCCGTAAAAGAGGGCAAAGGAAGTGTGACGGAAGAAGCCGCTTACGACGAGTCGAAAAAGGCATATGTCGGCACCTACACCGCTCCGGTTTTGGCATTGAAAGAAGGGGAGGAAGCGCAGGAGACGATAGTCGCTACGGCTCAAAAGGCGGGGATATCGGCTACAGCGACGGTTAAACTCCTGGCCACACCGCCAAAAACCACACCGGTCCTGACGATCACAGGCACCGTTTATTACGCCGACGGTGTAACGCCCGCTCCGGCAGGATGGCAGGTGAAGATCGAGAACCTCAGGCTTGGCCCCAACGATTACCTCACGCCCGTCGAACCGGTGGAGACCAACTCCGACGGGACCTATAACGTTGTGCTCCTCGCCCTCGAGAACGTCGCCCAGACGGGGGATAAACTGCAGGCCACCGTTACAGTCAGCGCCGGCGGGGATGTCATATTCAAGGGAACCAGAACCCTGACCGGCGATGAGATAGAGTCCACCCAGGTCAAATGGGACATCACCACCACAAAGGTCGTCGAGAGCAACGTCTTCTCCATATCGGGAACGGTCTACTACGCCGACGGTACCTCGCCGGCCTCAGGCTGGGACGTCTCGATAACCAACAAGGACATCGAGGGCGTAAGCGCGACGATCACCTCAAACGGCACCGGTAGATACGATCACGTCTTCCTCGAACCGGAGAAGGTCGTCGCCAGATCGAACGATACGATCGAAATCGTCGTCAAACACCCGAAAACCGGTGAGATAGCGGGCACCTTGGAACACAAGCTCACGGCCGCTGAGGTGTTAAACGGACACGCCGAGGTGAACGTGACGATAGATGCTGTGCGTGTCCTCAGAATAGCGGGCACGGTCTATGAAGGCGATGGGGTCACACCCGCTCAGGCCGGGTTGAGCGTTATTGCAAAAGCCATCACAGCCGAGGAGAAGGGACGACCGCTTACGATCGTATCCCCCGGGGAGACAAATGAAAGCGGAGCATATGAGTTGAATCTCATCGACGATAACTTCGTCGCCGCCATCGCAGGGGATCTGATCAGGATTGAGGTGAGGAAAGAGGGGAATCTCGTTGGCGTTAAGGAATACACGGTCGTGAGCGATGATTTGAAAGCGAGCGTCGCCAAGGTCGATATAACCCTCGGCGGACTGATAGTCACGGCTACTGTCTACGAAGGCGATGGTAAAACCCCGCTCGCCGATGGATTGGGCCTTGCAGTTGTGAGCATATCCGATCATCCTGATTTGACCAAAACCCAGCCGGTGGTCGGAGGAAAGGTCAGATTCGTCTATACAAAGCCGGAGGCCGATGGGATAGCCGCCGGGGATAAGCTCACCCTGAAAATCGTCAGCGCTAAAGACGGCGAAACCCCCTATGCCGATCCGGTGGAACATACGATAACCGAGGAGGACAAATCCACAACTCAGGTTACGCTCGGAGATATCATCACCTATCACACCAGCGAGTTCAGGATAACGGGCACGATCACGGATGTCCAGGGGAATCCGATCTCAGGAGCGGTGGTGACGGATGAAAGCAGGAACATCTCGGCCACGAGTGGCGACGATGGTAAGTACACCCTGCTTTACACCGATTACGACACCAATCCGACCGAGGGTGAAAAGATCACGCTCAAAGTTATGGTCAAAGGGTTCAGCAGATTAGTTCCCGTCACCGTTACGCTTGCCGATAGGATGATCACTCAGGATATACAGGTGCTTCCCGTCTCGATAGGCGGCCTCGCCATCAATTCGAGCTATTATACGCACACGATCGACGCCGTCATTAAAGATCTGACAGCTCAGATCTCCGGTATTGGGCCGTTCATACCGCTTCTAATCAGGCAGATACTGACGACCGGATATTATATCGATCCGTTCACCGGTAAGAAACAGGTTGTGATCACCCCGCCTGTTTTGCCGACTTTCCCCGATGGACCGCAGCTCCTCAAGGACACAGCTGGCCTGGATATGGAGACCTTCGGCAATGCCATACTCCCTTCACCGCTCGGAGGGGTGTTCGATCCGGATGTGATCGCCGGAAGAAAAGGAGTGGATGCCAAAATCGCCGGAAACAAACTCGATCTTTATTTCAATGTGCCGTATCCTGGGGTGGAAGAGGTCGCGCCGACCCTCGTCGGAGTGACAAACGTAACCCCGCGGTCGATCGAGCAGGTCACGGATAGCTTCGATTATCAGTTCCAGCTCGATGAGGAGATGGCCCTACTGGTATTGCCGTGGTGGTTGGGATCGGATCTGGCGGGTAAGTCGGCTTTTGAAAGCGTCACCCTTTACTATGCCGAGGCCGACGTGAACTCTCCGGATGCTCCCCTCAGCCGGGCCGATTACACACAGGTGGCGATGAGTCCGAAGAGGGTGAACGATACCTATGTCTGGAAGACAGACGTTAAACTCACACCCGGAAAACGCTACTACTACTTCTACGAGGTCCATATCTCCCCAAGCCTCAAGTTGCCCGTTATCGGCATGGATGTCTATAGGTGGTCGATGCCTGATCCGCGAAATCTGCAGTTCGACGACAGAGGGCTGATAGCCAAGATCGTCGATGCGATCAAAGGGGATCTGGTCAACACGATCAACGGCGAGATAGCCAAATATGGGCCTACCTTCCTCGATAAGCTTGGAAGTGATCCTGCCTATCAGGGAGAGCTGATAGGTAAGATATCCGAGGCGGTTAAACCCAAAGTTCAAGAGGCCATAAGCGAGATAATCGCCCAGATGCAGGAGGAATCCGATCCGCTTATCGTCTCATTCCTCACAGTCCCCGCTCCACCCGCTGACGGATCGCTGTGGGTTGCCCATTTCGATGTAAGTCCGAACGTGGTTCCTGACGGCAAATATGAGCTCCAGATCAAGCTGAGCGGAGCAGCCGGGGTAATGGACGAGATTAAGGGCAAAGTTCTGACCTTCGACAGATCGGCTGCATCGGCTGAGGGGATGAGCCTTGTGCTGGAGCCCGGAAGGAACGCTGGGTTCTACAGGAGAGATGATGGCGTATACGTGGCCGCGGCGAAGGAGGAGATCGCTACCGTTAAGCTTACGGCCACCTACACGGCCACCGATGCCATCGGCGCGCTGATTCAAGCCCTCAACTACAGCGATGATCCCCAAATCCAGGCATCGATGCCGTGGATGCCCGTCAACTCCGAGTTCGTCATGGGATATGTGATAATGCAGCACCTGAGCGATGACCTGAAGAAGGAGCTGGCCGAAAATCCGACGCTTGAGACGCTGATGAAGGTGCTGGATGAGCTGATGGCCAACAAGGATAAGATCTGGGAGGATCTAAAAAAGCTCGATCCGAAAGCCATCTCCGCCATTGAAAAGTCGCTCTCCCCCGAGGATCAACTCGCCTTGGCGAAGATCCAGGAGCTGCTCACCGACCTGATGACGGGTAAACTCGATATGGATAAGCTGATGGAGCTGGTTCAAAGCGGTATGTTCAGCAACCTGCAGAAGATGATCGGCATGCTTACCTACTTCTCCATTTCGCCGCTGCGACTCGGCCCGACGGGCGTCTATTCTACCGAGGTTCTCCTGCCACCAGAAGGGAAGTTCTGGTTGAGGGCTGTACCGTTCGATGACATCCTTAACATGGAGGTGACCGTCCCCGTAGTCAGACTTGATGTCGTTCCGTTCGAGGCCGATAGGCTCGAGGTGGTGAAGGCCAGCATCGGAGATATAAACGGCGATGGCGATGAGAACGATCCGTACGAAAGCGGCGATGCCGAAGGTTTCACCATCTTCTCCGATGTTGAGAGGGTGAAGCTGACGATCAAGATGGCCAAACGTACCCAGCACCCGATAACCTCCGGCGTCCTCCAGTATGCTATCGTCCCGGCTGAGGGCGGGGAATACGTGTGGAAGGATGCGGTCGAGCTCGATCCCGAAAAGCTCACATCCATGAAGGAGGGAGATGAGCTGGAGGTCGAGTGGCCGATCAACTTCGAGGAGCTGGTAAGCGATAGCATGAAGATAGCCGTCCGAGCGCTTGCAACCAACGCCCTCGGAGCGGTGGACCTGAAACCGAAAGCTGCCACGATGAATCTCGATAAGGGCGTCACACCGACACCGCCTGAGGTCATAGCCATAATCGTCGAGGCACCCGAGAAGAACCCCGATAGCGGCGCACCGAAGGGAACTGTTACGCTTAACGCCTACACCCGCGTCCGCACGATAACGGAGGTCAAACACGTCCGCTTCGAGATAAGCAGCGATGGCGGTAAAACCTGGGAACCGCTCGATGAAAGCAAGGGAGGACCTTCCGGAGGAATCATTGAGACCGCTACGGAGGAAGAGGTGACCGATCCCGCCATAATACAGGCGGCCATCCAGAAGATACTCGGCGGAGCCAAAGAGGTCAAACTCGATAAGACCTACAACAAGTGGTCGCTCACGTGGGATACCACAAAGGTGCCCGATACGATCGAGAACAAGGAACCCGAAAACCGAGATGCTACGCAGGACGACAACCCATACATGATAAGGGCTATCGCCGTCGATGTGAATGACGTCGAGCAAGCAAAACCCGCTACCACCACGATCTCGATAGATAACATCGATGACGTTCCGCCCGTCACCGGAACTGAGATCGTTAAGATAGAGGCTCAGGATGACCAGGGCAATTTCGTCGAAGTGACGCCGGACGAAAACGGCGTCTATAGGGTTTCCGCGAAGGTCAGAATCACCGCTAAGCCTAAGGCCGATCCGAAGACCTTCTCTAAGGTGATCCTCTACGTCAAACAGGACGATACGGTCGCGGCGGAACTCGAGATGACGGCAGGTGAGAGTGGAACATACGTCGTAGAGGCCGATTCCAATGAGTTGCCCAATGGGACGTATACAATCCAGGCCTTGGCCAAGGACGAGGCCGATAACCTCGAGGTGGCCGATCCGTCGCTTGCTAAGACCGTGAAGATAGGCAATATCCGCAACATCGAGGAGAAACCGGTCGAGCCCGTTAACATAGTCAACATAACCACCAATGGCAAACCGGTTGAAAGGACGCTGGATAAGCCCAAGCCGATCGGCGGCGTGGCCGAGTTTAAGATACAGGCCTACTTCGTTGAAAAGGCGCGTATGGACATCTCCGACTCCTCCGGAACGGTCATAGCCTCAATCGACGGGGTGATCACCCCCACGTCGGACAACCCCGACCTGAAGGATGTGTTCTTCACATGGGATACCGCGGGGTTGAACGGCACCTATCAATTGCTCTTCCACTTCTGGGCAAGTCCCCCTGTGACGGTGGGACCGATCAGCGTGGTCGTCGATAACACGTCTCCTCTGACTCAGTTCTCCGCTCCCGCTGCAGGATCAACGGTCTCCACGATGCCGCTCATCTGGGCCGATTACTCCGATGCTTCGGGTATCAAGAGGGTTACCTTTGAGCTGGAGGAGCCATCCGGTAAGGTGACGAAGCTGGAACACTCGCCCGGCGATGAGCCGATATCCGGCGAGAAGGAGATCCCGGACGGCGACAGGGCCACCTTGACGGTCGAGCCGACAAGGGCGATCTATAAGGTGGTTAAGCCTCTGGCCAACGGAGTATACACGGCAAGGATGACAACTGAGGATCTGGCCGGCAACGAGACGACCGCTGTGGTGAAGTTCGTCATAGGCGAGGAGAAACCGCCCGTTCTCTTATCCTTCGGTCCCCAGGGCGTCATCACCAACACCAAGCCCAAGATCTACATCTCCTATACCGATGATCTCTCCGGAGTTGAAACGGTCCTCTTCAAGCTGGACGGCAAGGAGCTGGCCAATCCGACCGTCACCGAGACGACCGCCTCGGTCACGCCGGGCGCTGAGCTGAAAGGTGGAAACCACACCGTTGAGGTGACGCTGACTGACAAGGCCGGAAAATCCACGAGCTTCTCCTGGGAGTTCACGGTCAAGACCGACACGAGCCCACCTGCTGTGATTGCCTACTCGCCCACGGGCCTTGTTAAGACCGCCACGCCCACGGTGAGCGTATCGTTCACGGACGAGTCGAAGGTGGCGAAGGTCGTCTTTGACGTTGCCGGACAGAGGAAGAGCGTGAGCAATCCGACGGGAGGCACGGCGAGCTTCAAGGTGGCGG
>JAGGXZ010000022.1 GCA_021162805.1 Candidatus Poribacteria bacterium | reverse complement strand
CCTTTCAATAGCTCAGAGGAGATAAGGAGCTCCTTATCTCCTCTGAGCTATTGAAAGGGGGGGATAAAACTGGGGGTAGATCAGTCTGAGATCGTTATTGACTTGCCCTTTTCACGCTGGTATAATATACTTTGTCCGTCGGGTTCATAATGGAGATCGCCCCCCTGAGATCTGGCATGAAACATGCTAATAAACTTTGAGGTGATGACCTAGATCGAACAAGCAAAAAGGAGGAAGTGAATGAAGTTCCAGAAGTTAAAGAGGATCTTACCCCTATGGGCCTTTATTCTATGGGCCCTTAGCGGTTCAATTTTTCCCGCCCTGGCGGCAATTGATTCCCAGCAGACGACGATCTCAGCCTCAGGAGCATCCCAGTTCATGGCTCCATTTGCCATTCCACAGGGTTTCCCTTTCAACTTTAACTTCCTGATCACCACGCAGGCCGAGATAAAGGTGGTGAACGCCTCCGGGAAGGTCGTGTTCTCGATGGATGAGACCTTCAACGGCATAACGATCGATAAATCCTACCAGCTCCAGATCCCATCTCCGGGGGACTACACCGTAAACGAGACCTTCCACTCCAGGGCAACGCCGGATTCACCTTTCCTTGGAGGGAGCTTCGTTGAGGGCGAAGTGAGTTTCAGTTGGAGTTTCACCGCATCAAGCGCGGGAACATATGAACTTCACATAAGCGCAAAGGCTTCGAACCTAGATGCCGATGTGGAAGGCGATTTCAGCTTGAGCAGCATAGGCGATCTGGCCCCCACCGTTCCCGTCAGCCTCGTCTCAGCCAGAAACATAAAGGCGGGGGAGAAGATCAAGTATACGGCTTCCTATTCCGTGGATTTCGAAAAGACGACTACCATCTCGCGACCGAGTCTACCACCTGAGATCCAAGCCCTGCAGATAGGCCCCGTGATCGAAGGCCACGTCGCCGTCGGAGCCGATGCCTTCGTCACCAGCACTATAGGGGTTATCCTGGAAGCCACCGATGACACCACCCCACCGGAAAATCTGATCAAGAAATATACGTGGTTCAAGAACGGTTCCCCGATATCAGGCCAGACGGGGAATACGCTCTCCGGCATCTTCAAAAAGGGAGATGAGATCTATCTTAAGGTCTCCGTCACCGATGAAAGCGGCAAAAGTACTGAAGGTGAAAGCAATCATATACGGATCCTCAACTCCCCGCCAACTCAGCCGGCCTCCTTTTCGATCACTCCTGCCCAGCCTAAGACAACCGATGACCTGATTGGACCGGAGGATTCAGCCCTCGGATCGAGGGATTCCGATGGCGATCCCATCCACTACGTTCGCAGGTGGTTTAAGGGGGATACCTCGCCGGGAAACGAGCAGACCGCCTATCGCGATCAAAGAAGCGTGCCGGCATTCGCCACATCCAAAGGCGAGACCTGGATACTGGTCATAACCGCCTCAGATGGCGAAGCCGAAAGCGGTCCGAGCCAGGCCTCCGTTACGATCGTCAATTCCCCTCCTCAGATCGCAGCTATCCCCGACCAAACCGGCAAGGAAGGGGAGGAGTTCTCCTATACCGTTTCGGCGACCGATCCGGATGGTGATCCCCTCACCTTCTCCATAGAGACGGATTACACCGGCGATCAGCCTCAGATAGATCCATCAACCGGCCAGATAACATGGACTCTGCCGTCGGTAGAGGCCGAGGGATTGACCGTCCAAATCACCGTTACGGTCACCGATGGCGAGGCTCAGACACAGAAGGTATTTGCCCTGCAGATCCAAAACGCCAATCACAAGCCCTCCCTGGCGGAGATAGAGGATACACCTATCCCCGTCACGGTGGGAGATGACGGTGTGGTAACCGAAGACGCCTCGGTGGAGGTGACCGTTTCAGCTACCGATCAGGACGGCGATGAGATATCATTCCGCGCTATCCCACAAAACACCGATCATTTCTCGGTTCAAGCGGTAGGCGATGTGACGGTTTCAAACGGCACATACTCTCAGACCTTCCAGGTGAGCGTTTTGGCGGGATTCCAACTCGACATGACCGATCCGACGAAGAACATCAGAAAGGTCAGGTTCATAGCTCAGGATACCAGCGGGGCGCCCAACTCGACCGACTCCATCCTCGTTCAGTTCATCGTCTCGCAGGAAGCGACACCCAACAGACCTCCCTCCATAGCCGATACCGTTCCCAGCACAGTTACATCGGACGAAGGCCAGCCGATCACCCTAGAGATAACCGCTTCGGATCCCGATGGAGATCCCCTCACATGGGAGGGATATTACCTGATGCAGGATATCAATACAGGGGTTCTGAGGGGGATAAGTCCGGCCAGCATAGACCCATCAACGGGACAGTTTACATGGACGCCCGATATGGATCAGGCGGGGACATATGTGCTGGCATTTGCAGTGGTTGATCCGGGAGGGCTGAAAGCACAGAAGCTGATAACCTTTCAGATAAGGGATGTCAATCAGGTTCCACAAGTTTCATCCGATGCTCTGGACGCATATGATGAGGGGCAGCTGATACGAATAGTCGTCACCGCCATGGATATGGATGGAGATGTTGTGAGCTTCAGGGCCGAGGGGATGCCCTCAGGGTCGAGCTTCTCACCCGCTACGCTGACGTATGATGGGGATAAGACCTACAGTCAGACGTTTGTATGGAGGACGAGCTACACCGATGCAGGCAATTACACCATCAAGTTCTACGCCACGGATCAGAGAGGAGGAGAGGCAAAGCTGGAGGTGAGTTTCCAAGTTAGAGATGTCAACCGACCGCCGGCTTTCCAGGAGATCGCCGCGCAAAGCGTCAAGGAAGGTGATACTCTGAGCTTTGAGATATTGGCCAGAGATCCGGATAATGACCCCCTGACATATGAGAAACCCTCAGGCCCAGGGAACTTCGACCCGACGAGCAGAATGTTCACGTGGACGCCGAACTTCGACGAGAGCGGAGATTACACCGTAGAGTTCAAGGTGAGTGATGGTAAGGGCGGGGAAGACAGTATGAACGTGGAGATATCGGTGGAGGACGTCAATCGACCGCCGCAGTTGAGCCTCCCCGATGTGCTGACCTACCAGGAGGGAGCGAGGGAAAGCTTGAATCTATTGGGGTATGGATCAGATCCGGATGGAGACCCGCTGAGCTTCACCTTCAGCAGCGACCTCCCGGATGGAAGCTATACCTTCTCCGATCCGGTGGTGGATCTCGCCTTCAGTTATGAACACGCGGGGGAGTATACGGCCACGGTTATAGCGAACGACGGCAAGGGAGGAGTGACAAGCGGCAGCTTCCGAATAGTGGTCGAGAACGTGAACCGAGCGCCCGTTTTCACGGCTACGAGCTACGAGGTTAGTGAGGGTGAGAGCCTGGTACATAACATCCTGGATGAAGGCGTGTTCAGTGATCCCGACGGTGACAGGTTGAGCGTAAGCCTCGTCGACGGGCCTGAGGGCTTGGAGCTCGATCCGAACGGATATCTGGCGTGGAGGCCGAATTACGATCAAGCGGGAGAATATGACGTCAGCATCGAGGCGAGCGATGGCACGGATACAACTTCGGGTTCCATCCACGTGGCGGTTCATAACGTCAACCGACCTCCCACCGTTACCCTGTCCAACCAGACGTTCGAGCAGGGAGAGTATGAAGGAGGCGTTACGATTCCGATAGAGGCGTCGGATCCGGATAACGACCCTCTGACCGTTAACGCCGTTCTCCAGATAGATCCCACAAATGCGCCTGACGGTTATAGCGCCGATTACAGCGTCAATGAGAACAACGAGTTTGTCTGGAACAACCCGATATCGGGAGTTCACTCGCTGAGCGTCGAGGTTACAGATGGCACGGATACGGCTTCAGTCACTGTGAGGTTGGTCATGAAGGCCCCTCAGGTCAACCTTCCTCCCACTTTCAAGCCGGTGGGTGCGCAGAGCGTTAACGAAGGGGAGACTCTGGAGATACAGCTTGAGGCTGTAGATCCCGAGGGTGATCCGATACGATACGATTTCGCGGGGATACAGCCTCAGCCTGTGCCAGCAGGGGTTGTAGATCTGAACGCCGAAACGGGGCTGTTCACATGGCAGACGGAGTTCGATGACAGGATAGGAGACAGAGAGTATGTCGCCAGCTTTACGGTTTACCAGGTGGATAGACCGAACCTGAGCGATCTACTGCAGGTTCCTATAACGATTAAAGATGTCAATCGGCCTCCGGTTTTAAGCGGAGTTGCGATAGAGCCCCCATCACCGAGAGGCAGCGATGCTTTGAGGGTGATATACAGGCTGAGCGATCCCGACAACAACCCATCGCCATCGCTGACTCAGGCCACGATCAGATGGTTTAAGAACGGCAAAGCGGTGCCAGAACTGGATGGCCATGATACGGTTCCGGCGGAGATGACGCGGTCCGGAGATGAATGGAAGGTTCAGGTGACGCCTATGGATGATTTGAACATGGCCGGGGAGATGACGGAGGCTAGCGTGGGGATATTGAACACGCCGCCGTTATTGAGCTTATCCGTTGATCCCGCCATCGGCACGACTAGAGATACATTTAACTTCGAGGCCATCTATTCAGATGCGGATGGGGACGCGCCCAGCAAGGTGGAGCTGATAATTGATGATGGCTCGCCGATCACAATGGTTCAGGATGCGAACGATCCGAATCGGTTCACATATTCGACGAGGTTACCCAAGGGGGATCATACGTTCAAGGGCCGAGCGAGCGATGGTACGGACACGTATGAGACGTCACCTGCCACCTTGACCGTTCAGAACTCTCCGCCACAGGTGCGTATCTCAGCAAGCGGTCTGAATAGCTATACCTTTGATGACGGACATATATTTAGATGGGGGAGTGGAACCCTCAGCTTCACCTTCCAGGTGGATGACTTTGACGGCGATCTGGTCGATCTGAAGGTAGAGATAGTTATCGGCTGGTCGGCCGGAACCCCAACGGATACCACGAGGACCTTTAACGATCTGGCTCCGGGAAGTAGCGTTGTGTATAACTGGGACTCCACCTCGCTTCCATGGGCACAGTGCTTAATCCGGGTGACGGCCAGCGACGGGGAGACGACGGCCACATTCACCTATCCGGAGTTCGTCGTTCAGAACTATAGATCGTTAGCTCCATCGCTTGACCCGGTTCCACCCTCTTCCGGCGATGCGCAGATAACCGGTACGGTTCCAGGACTTCTCCCGTTGCCTGGGTTTATCACCATGCAAGTTGCCATCTATGTTGATGGGACGTTAAACGGATATACGGGGGTCAGTGATGGCCGGTTCGGATACACGCTGAGCGGCCTGGGAGAGGGGATCTACAGCGTCACCGCCGAACCGTTTTTCGTTTTCGCCTGGGGACCCTGGTTTTTCAGATGGCCGGCAGGCCCGACCTCATCACCTGTACGGGTGATAATCGATCAAACCCCGCCCATCGCCAACATCCTCGATCCCGCGGACGGATCGACTGTCGTAACACTCTCGCCGAGCCTTGTCGGATACGCCGATGATCCCAGCGGGATAAAATCCGCCGAGTTAAAGCTCTACAGGGTCAGGGCGGACGGATCAAGGGCACAGGTGAGGATATTCCCCGAGCCATATGATCCTGAAAGCCGGACGATCCGATTCGATCCGCCCTCCGGGTTCAGGCTGGTGCAGGGCAGCTCCTATGTCGTCGTGCTGGATGTGACCGATCAGGCCGGCAACGCCTCCTCCGCCGAGGCTGAATTCCTCGTCAACGTCTTTAAAGAGGATACCACGCCGCCCGTGGCGGGCGACTTGAAACCGGCCGATGGGAACATGGTCGCGACCGATATGCCCGTGATATCCGCCCTCCTGACCGACGCTCAGAGCGGTATCGACGAAAGCTCTCTGAAGGCGAGCCTTGACGGCACTCCCGCCGCCGTGACCTATAACCCCGTGGACGTCAGCAGGGGACGGGCGATTGTGACTCTGGCGAATGGTCTGACGGACGGATCGCATACGGTGGAGATCTCCTTCGCCGATAAGAACGGGAACCAGAGCTCGGTGAGCTGGGGCTTCAGTGTCGATACCACCCCGCCCAATCCGCCGACTTTCAATCCGATTCCATCACCCACCGATCTCCAGAGCATAACCATCACCGGACATGGTGAAGGAAGGGTGGAGTTGTTCGTCAACAACCGTCTCTTCGGGGCTACTGAGGCCGACACCAACTCCGGCACCTTCACGTTCACCGGAGTGCCGATCAGCGAGGGGATGAACTTACTGGCTGCTAGGGCAAAGGACGCTTTGGGCAACGTGAGCGAGATGTCGGATCAGATTCAGGTGATCGGAGATATGACACCGCCCGATATCAAGTTGATCTCGCCCGAGCCGGGAAGCTTGACGCCTCTGCTTTCGCCCGAGGTCCTGGTGCTTGTAAGCGATGCCTTGAGCAAGATCGATCCGAACTCCGTCTCGATGAGCATCAACGGCACACAGGTTTCGGCCGATTATGATGAGGCGACCGGATCGCTGAGGTATACCCCCGATGTTCCGTTTGAGGACAACTCGACCGTGATCGTTGAGGTGAGAGCGTCTGACGTGGCGGGCAACGCCGGGTCGATGAGGGAGTCCTTCGCCGTCTATTCGGGCGCTTCCGACAACACTCCGCCCTCGATAACCGATATCAGGATCGATGGGGTTCCGTTCACCGTAGGGATGCTGATCAACGACTCCTCGCCGCAGATCAGAGCGACCGTGGCTGATCCGGAAAGCGGCATATCCGGTATGACCGTGTCGGTCAACGGCCAGCCTCTGAGCGATTACACCTATGATGCTGACTCTCACATCCTCTCCTTCTCGCCGGCTCTAAGCGATGGGGTCAACAGGATAGCGATATCCGTCGTCAACGGCAACGACCTCCGCTCTGACGCTGCCTTCGAGGTCTCAGTTGACACCTTCATCTCCGCTCCCACCGTCACCGTTAGGCAGAGCGATGGCAGGCCGCTTTACGATCCCCCGGATTATGATGTCAGATACACCGGCGATCCGAGCGTGATCATCTCGGTCAAAGTTGAGCCGGACGACGGGATAGGGGTCGGCGGGAGCGTGACGGCCTATATAGGTTCTACGCCCGTGGGAATGGCCTTGGTCTCCGCGGTGCCTGCCACATTCGATTTCAGCGGTCAGCTCTCCCAAGGTTCGAACCTGATAAGGGTCGAGGCGACGGATGCCGCAGGTAATAACATCTCATCCGACATGACAACGATCCACCTCGATACCACATCGCCACAGATCACTTTCCTCCAACCGGTTGACGGCTCGGTCGTCGGGCCCGACGTCACGTTGAGAGTGAGATACGAAGATGAAAGCGGAGTGAACTTCGATCATCCCGCCTCAAGGATCGTGATCAAGAGGGGGTATAGGGTGATCGAGGATATCACGGCGAGCGAGGAACATGATCTGACGGGCCTGGAGGATGGGGAATATCTCGTCATAGCCTCCGCGGCCGATACGGCAGGCAACGTGGGAACCTTCTCGATGAGCTTCCGCGTCGATAGTCAACCGCCGCATCTCGCCGTGATAGATCCGGCAAGCGACGATGAGGTGATCCCGAATAAGATCCCCGTTATAACGGCCGAATTCGATCAGAACGATGCCGATCTGAATACCCTTCAGGTCACGATGACGAAGGAAACGGGCGAGACGGTGGATATCCTGCCTCCCGCCGTCAACCCCGTCAACGGCAGCATCACGGTGGTTCCGAGCGTGGAGCTTGAGGACGGCGGATATATGGTGGAGCTCTCGCTCGCAGATAAGGTGGGCAATGTGGCCAGAGCGACGAGATCGTTCTTCGTGGACACGGCGGCACAGGACAAGACACCGCCGATTCTGAGCGGTTTCTATCCGGCTGACGGCTCGGTGATCAACAGCACATCGCTTGCCCTCATAACTTTCATTGCGGGTGACTCCGGCTCCGGGATAGATGAAGGATCGCTGATACTGTACGTCAACGGCGAACCGTTCCAGGTGAGCATCCTGATGCAGGCCGGGATGGCCAGCTACAACAGAGGTACCGGTCAGGTGACGGTCTTCCTGAACCGATCGCTCGCCCAAGCCCCCGGAGGTGCTCCGACGATCATGCTCGATCCGCTCATGATGGGACAGCTTGAAAAATCCCTCGGCGCGGGCGTCAACACTATAGGCGTGGACGTCGCGGACAAATCAGGAAACGTCAGAACGGTCCAGTGGAGCTTCACGGTCACGCTTGAACCGCCCAAAGCCCCCGTGCTCGATGCCCTTCCCGAGGTCGTGGGCAAGAACATGATAGATGTGAGCGGAAAGGTCGCCGATGTCAGGCCGAACAACCCCGTGAAGGTCTCCCTGATGGTAAACGGTGTACTGGCCGGCACAGCCGATGTAGATGCCGAAACGGGCAAGTTTAAGATCGAAGGCGTCCTTCTGCCTGAGAACATTAATACCCTCTATGCCTTGGCTGTGGATTCAGCCGGCAACCAGAGTCCTCCCTCAGGCTCCGTTCAGATTAAGCTGGACCTCCAGCCGCCCATTATATCCGTCGATCTGCCACAGAGAACGAATGAAAAGGTGCTTGGAATCGCTGGAACCATCGTCGAAGAGGTCGGTTTGAAGGGACTGAACCTGACCGTCAACGGCCAATCCCAGTCGGTCGATGTGGCGAAAGATGGCTCGTTCAGCCTATCGGTCGAGCTTAAGGAAGGGGAGAACGATCTGGAGTTCGAGGCGACTGATGTAGCCGGCAACACCACCGCGAAATCCTTCAAGGTGAATCTGGATACCACTCCTCCGACGGCTGCCGCCGGAAATCTGAAGCTCGCCGTAACAACTGAGGGCAAGGTTGAGCTGAGCTGGGATGCCTCTCCGGATGCATCGGGGTATAATGTCTACCGCGGGGCGGAGCCGATAGAGAACGTGTCGAAGATGACACCGCTGAAGCAGGTCTCCGCGACAACTTGGGTCGATACCACAGCGGCGAGGGGCAAAACCTACTTCTATACCGTCACACCTTTGGATGACCTCGGCAACGAAGCTAAAGATCTGCTCTCCAACGTCCCGAATATCGCTCTCATAGGGATAGACGGTGGATTGGCTCAACTGCCTGACGGCACAAGAGCGAGGTTCCTGAAGAGGTCCGTCTCCGACGATCCGTTCGCCATCATCGGCGTAACCCTCACGGCTCCGTCGGAATCCGATCTTCCCGCTCTCCCCAATGCCATAGCAGGAACGGCGAGAAGCATGACGGCGATCGATCAGAACGGCAAACCCGTTGACTCGGTTAAATCGGTCACGATTACCATTCCGTATCCACAGAATATCCAGGATTCGGCCGAATCGCCTAAAGTCTATCACCTCGAAGGCGATAAATGGGTGGAACTGCCCGGATTGGTTGACACTCAGGCCAACAAGGTCTCCGTCGTAACCGATAAATTGGGCACCTTCATGCTGGCACAGGCTGTTCTGAGACCTTGGGATGTGGATGGTAACGGCGCTGTGAACATCTTTGACCTCGTGATAGTCGGCAAGAACTTCGGAAAGAAGGGTGAAGGGCTAAAAGGGGATATCAACAACGACGGCACCGTGAACATCTTCGATCTCGTCTTAGTGGGTAAGCACTTCGGCGAGAAGTACACCGAAACGGCGGGAGCGCCCGCGATCGCAGCCGGATCGATTGAGCTGAAGCCGATCTTGAGGGAGATCGAAAGGGGAATCTTCGAGCTGGAGATCCGGGCCATAGAGTCGATTTATGGTTTCCAGATGAAAGTCTCGACCGGAGCCGGGAGGATCATCTCGGTTGAACACGGCGATATCTTGGGCGATAACGCCTACTGGATGCCTTCGAAGATCGAGAACGGCACGTTGGATCTCACCGCGACGGCGCTGGGTGAGCTCTCCCCGAAGGGTGACCTTGTGGCGAAAGTGCGCTTCAGCTCAGATGCGCCGCCTGAGATCTCGCTGAGCCATATCACCGCCGCCGACGAGGACGGAAGGCCGCTCGACGTTAAACTCCTACCCGTCAGGTTTGAAAAGGAGATCAAGTTCGTCGACGCCCTCTATCAGAACTACCCGAACCCGTTTAACCCCGAAACCTGGATACCGTTCGAGTTGTCGAAGGAGTCGGACGTGAAAATCGAGATCTACGACATATCCGGCAGGTTGATCAGGGAGTTGAATCTAGGCAGGCTGAAGGCCGGAAGGTATATCTCCAGGGATAAAGCGGCCTACTGGGACGGCAGAAATCGGAACGGCGAGCTGATTTCAAGCGGAATCTACTACTACGTAATCCAGGCGGGCCAGTTCCGCCAGATGCGGAAGATGGTGATACTCAAGTAAACGGGCATGGCGTAAGGCGTAATGCGCGATGCGCATTACGCCTTGCGTCTAACGGCGGAGGTTATTTATAGAGGCTGAACTTATCGATAACATTTCCGTCCTCGTTCACAGCCACCAACCTGAGCGTGTCGCCCTTTACCTCCAGCACGCAGAGATGATGGGTGGTTACGGCAACCTCCGCCCAATCTAAGGACTCGGCGGGCATTACCTCATATAACCCTGCCCCCCCGCCGCCGGTTATCACATAGACGACCCCGTTTATAGGCTTGGATCGGACGTAGTTATGATCATGTCCGCAGAAAACCATATCCACGCCGTATTTCTCGAAGAGGGGGTCCAATATCTTCCGCGCCTTCATGTTTCCCGGAAGACGTCTCCTGACGGCGGTATATGGGGGCTTATGGAAGGCGACGAGCTTCCATTTCGCCTTACAATTCGATAGGTCATCGACTATAAATCGATATTGATCCGATCCAGGGCTGTAATCGAATTCGGTGTCTATTATCAGGAAGTGGACGTCGCCGTAATCGAAGGAATACCACGCCTCGTTGCCGGGCAGGGAGAAGAAGTTGAAATAGTTGACGTGGCTTCTCTCATGATTTCCGATCACCGTCCAAACCGGTATGTGGGAGATAAGCGGCTCAAGTGGAGCGAAGAACTGATTTGCCCAATACCCGTAATACTGGCCGCTTGACACCAGGTCTCCAGTGTTTACCAGGAAAGCGGGTGAGGCCTTTTTCATAAACTCCGCCAGCTTGGAATGAACCTCGGGGTTGCTTCGACTGTCGCCGTAGACCACAAACCTGAAGGATTTTCCCGGTTCGATGGCGGTTTTAAAGCTGTAAACGTCGCTCAGGACATAAGGCGGCACATCCTTTGGAAGCTTCCTATCTTTAGGTACCCGCGATAGGACGTGATAAAAATAAAACGTGTTCGACTTGAGATCGTTGAGGGTAACCTCGTGGATGGTTTTAAGTGTATCGTCCTTGACCGATAACCCCGGCCCATAGTAAACCTCCGAGGTGCTGGGGAGGTCTGTCTCCCACATGATAGTGACTGAGTTCCTCGACAGGTTCTGCAGATACGGTCCCTTAATGATATGGAATCCCTTTCCCGCTGCCAATCTCAAGGCGAAATTGAGCTCACTAACCTTCTCATCCTTCGGCAGGTGGATCTCAACCGCTATCTGATTAACCCCGTCCCGTAGGACGGCGGGTGAAATGCCGGTGAACGTCTCCTGTATCTCATCGCCGTGCATGGAGGTCATATACGGGGGATATCCGCTCGGCGAGGCGAAGACGGAGTAATCGGGGTTTTCAGGAAGGTTTCTCCTAAGGACCTCCATCCCGTTTATATAGGCGATCACCCCGCCGGTGTATCTGATTTCGATCAACAGCGAGGTGATCTCATCCGGATCGGGTATCTCGAACTGCTTTCGGAAATAGAAGCTGGTTACTCGATTCACGTCTTGAAGCTTAATTTTCACCGGTGTTTTGATCGTCTTCCACCCCAGCTTCCAGGTTATGTCATCGGGATTTCCGTAGTCGTAATACGTCCATTCGCTTTCAAACGGGATGATCTCCTCTCTGGGTTCAAAAGCGGCCCAGGCGATGGCGCTCAACAGAAGAAGAGATAAGGCGAAAACAAGTTGCTTCTTCATCTAAAACCTCCCTTCAATAAAATGAAATCGCTCATATTATCGCTGAGCGTAGTAGGATGCAAAAACAGGTTAAGGTTTAGGTTGAGGTTAAGATGGTCAAGGGTCGAGAGTCGAAAATAAGAGCGCCCCTATAAAATTAAAGAGGGCACGGATTCCCGCGCCCTCCGTTGAACGCTTGTGAGGTTGAGGGTTTCCTTTTATCTCATCAACCTCCCTTTAATTCCTCCCCATAACACCGGCAGCTTTTCACTCACATCGACGGCCAAAGTCATCGGGAGAAGATAACCCACTGCATAGTGTATCAGATTCTCAACTATCGGCGTGTTCGTCGCAACCTCCGACGCGGACTCGTTCTCCAGGCTCGTCACAATATAGAATCCCCTCCCATAAGGCAGCAATCCGATGCCCAGATCCTGCCCGTTGTTTATCGTCGCCAACACAATGAAATCCTTAGGCGCCTGCGTCCAGGCATCATCGAAATGGGCTCGTTCTACCTTGTTAGGTGTATCGAAGAGCCCGTCAACCTCATCCACCTTAGTCGGCTCAAAGGTTTCCGTTCCTCCTCTCTCCACTCCCAAAAGCTGGACCGGCAACCACCCAGACTCACACGGCCTCCCACCATCACTGTCCTGCCCTATGCTTATCACTATGCCGCCGTTCTCAACGAAGCTCTTTATCTTATCCTCTATTTCCTTGTTGAAAAAGTAGGCGTTCTCGCATATCTCAGCCTGCGCTATCCACAGTATGTCGTAACTCTCCAGATCAGGCAACGTCCTGTCCTTCGTCTTCGTATACTCAACCGTGTCGCCGTTAACACTGGTGAAATTCGATATGACAGGGAAAATGACGTCATGGACGTTCCCTGTCAGTACCAACACCTTGACTGTCCGAGCCCAAGCCCAGCCCATCGTGAGGAACATCAAAACGATGAAAATCAAAATCACCTTTCTCATGACTCTATCTCCCCCTTTCCAGATGGGGCAGCCGATAGGCCGCCCCCTTGTTCGTTGATTTATCTCATCTCCTTCAAGGCACCCCATGTCAGGACCGCTTTGCTAACAGGTGTGACGGCCGAGATGATCTCAAATGGAACCTCCAACCACTCATATGTCGGCGGATCGGTCTTACTTGCCTCGTGTGTCTGCCCGCTCCCCTTGTCGCTCCAGGAATCCCAGTGAGGTTTATCCGGTATGTCCGTCCCTGCAGTTCGGGCTACCTCCACCCCGTTTATGAATATCACGCAGGCGTCGTCATAGTCAACCCCCAGCTCCAGCTTGTTTATGGAGGAGGGATTGGATATGGTGAACCATGCTCTGGTGTAGATGGAGACGGTATTGGCGGCTTTGCTTCCTATCACGGTGTTATCATCTCCATCTCCGTATCCGACGCCATATTTGGCGTCCTGCCACGATGAGTCGTCGAAATCGGGTTTCGTCCATCCTGTTGGATCATCCTTACTTGGCAGATCCTGCTTCGGCTCTATCGCCTTGCACGGACTGCCTTCGTCGATCAAAATTTGATCATCCGCCTTCAGCTGGATGATCAGAGTCAGGTCGCTTGAGCCGAGCGAGTCGTTGAAGACCGCCGCTGCAAGCAGATTGTCCCCCGCCTTTAGCGGCGCCGGATTGCCCGATAGCTGCATGGCGGCTTCAGCGAGACAAACCGCCAGGCTCAAGGTAAAGATAGTCGTGAGAATCAAGATCCTCCTTAACATCGTACTCCTCCCTAGTCTAAGCTTGTGAGAAATTATACTACAGATCCTGAGGGAGAAACAAAAGATCTAAGTTTTCCCCATCGGATCGCTTCTGTGTAATGGTCATTTAGTAGTGTAACACATCTGGTTGACTGACAAAAGTCTGAGATTGGTATTGCCATGAGGCAGAAATCATGGTATAACCTCCCAAAAACAAACCAAACTAAAAGAGAAGGAGGT
>JAGGXZ010000021.1 GCA_021162805.1 Candidatus Poribacteria bacterium | reverse complement strand
TTCAGGTATGGGGACATCGACCACCTCAGCCTTTTGCGGGGCTGTTATTCGTATCGCCTTCATCCCTTCACCTCCATTCCTCCTTAGCACGTTGAACGCTCAATTTCAACCTTTCCACCTCCCTTTGGGGGATATCGTCCGAATACGTCAACTCCTCGACCTCCCCCATCCATCTGCCTTTTGCGTGAAGCAGGGAGACTATTAACCTCCTCCGCGCGGGCCAAAAGCTATACGCACGACTGCCCTAGCGAGAACCTCATTGCAATCAACCACAGGGACGCTCACGTCCTCATTTGAGAGCATGAGAGGGATCTCCGTGCACCCGCAGACGATTACCTGTGCTCCTCGCTCGACCAGCGAAGCAGCACATCGGCGTGCAAATCCGCAAAGTTCACCCTTTAACCCCTCACCCTTCAAGCTGTAAATAGCCTGCATCAAGCGTGATTGCTCACCTTCGTTTGGCGTCAGAACCTCTATTCCAAATCGTGAGAACGCACGCTGATACATGCCGCTTGCAACCGTGCCACTCGTGGCGAGCAGACCCACGGCTTCCGGATGCCCGTGTCCGTTAATGACCGCCTTAGCCACCTCTTCGATCATGTCAACGACGGGAACGGAGACCGCCCTGCGGATTTGATCCAGCACGACGTGAGCGCTGTTGCAAGGCATGGCTATCAACTGCGCCCCCATTCTCTCCAACCTCCGGGCGATTTGACACAGGGCGTCCGCGAGCCCCTTCAAATCGCCCGAAAGGATAGCTTCGGTGCGATCCGGAATGGAAGGGTCGCTTTCAATGATCACGTGTAGGTGGTCACGCTCCGATTTTACAGGCGTCGCCCTGGTGAGTTTGAGGAAGAAATCGGCGGTCGCAAGCGGCCCCATCCCACCGATTATCCCGACGACCTTTTTCATTCGCATTGCCTCCTTAGGGTTCTTTCCCGCTTTTGACGTATCTCTCACATGCGAGTATCAGGGCAAGGCGTTTGATGTTCTTGCTCTGGCGGTTTATCCTGTAGCATATCTCCCAGACCCTCGGATCGAACTGCGTGAGTTGGACGAAGTCGCACAGCACCTCCGACGTGCCGTTCCCCCCCAGCACATCCCCTGCCACCTTCGGATCGTCAAATGAGCCGTTCCACATCACTTTGATGAACGTGTTGGTGAGCTTCCGCATGTCCTCCTCCTCGAAGACTATCCCCGCCTCATATGCGTCTATCATGAAACCGACGTCCATGTCGGCGTAGTGGGTGTGCTCCACAAAGGAAGGTTTCTCACGTCCGTCCCAGTCAGCTACCGGCTCGGCGTAATACCACCAGTATGCGTCGTCTTTGACCTTGAGCAGGCTTTTGACCATCCTCGCCATCTTCGTCGCCACATCGAGATATCGTTTATCCCCTGTTATTTGCCAAAGCTTGATCACCGTCCGACCGAACGCCGTGTATTGATTCATCGGGAGGGATGTCCGCTTCTTTCGGAAGCTCGTCGGCTCCCAGACGAAGAGCCCTCGCCCATCGGGAAACTCAACCCATCGCGCAGGTCTCCCCTTCGTCGGCTCGCTCATCCATTTCCCGAAGAAATGGCGCTCAAGGATGGCGAGATAACCCTCGGCTGTCTCGCCGTATCGCTCTTTCAACTTCTCATCGGAGAGGACGATCTCGATGAACCTGGTTATCGGCATGGTCATCATGCCGTCATGGACGACCGAGTCGTATTCGGGCGCCTTTTGAGGGAGGATCACGAAGGAATCGCCCGGCTCAGGCTGTCCTGAGATCTTGAACCTGAGCCCCCTGGCACGCCAGACCACCTCCCCTGGCTCATACCTTTGCATGGGAAGCCAGTGAAGACCCGGTTTCGAGTGGGGTGAGAGGAGAGCAGGCATCTTCATCTCCTCATCTATCACGATGAAACTTATCTTAGTGAGGAACAGAACCCTGAACCGGTGGTTCACGGTGCGTGTGTTCCAGGACTCCTTCTTCGTTATCTCCTCCTGAACCTCTATCCTCCCCGTTCCCCTGTTTCCGGCAGCGGCGAACGCTTTCAACCTTGCCGGCTCAGGCGTGTAGTAGTTGGTGTGCCAGCTCAGAAAGCCATCGTCATCGTGGTCCGTGAGGAAACAGAGGGCCGTGTCAACATGTCGCTTGAAGATGTCCAGCCATTTGGTGTCGCCTGTGGCGTAGAACATGTTGATGATCGCGTAGAGAATGTGCCCTTCACCCCAACTTAAAGCTCCGGAGTCCCCGGTCTGCGCGGATGAGAGGCCTATCTCATCTATCCTCTCCTCAACCCGCCTGATCATCCACTCCCTTTCCGAGTCCGTCATACCGGTGACACCTGTGCTGATGGCACCCGTTAAAATCAGACACACAAGGCACATCAATACTAACCTCCTTCTCAGACGATACCGAGCAGTTTGGCGGCGTTTTTCCACCTGATCATCTCCTTCTCATCTTCGCTTATCTCCAACACCTCAAGCTTCACAAGCGATGGGTCGGGATACTTGAACGGGATGCCAGTTCCGAAGACGATGCGCTCGGCGCCGATGTTCTCTATCAGTTGACCTATCTCGTTTCGAAGCAGGGCGCTCAGACGTGAGATCTCTATGAAGTAGTTCGGAGGAAGCTCGCTCCCCTTTTGCCCCAACGGTGAGTTGACGAACCCTATCCCGTTTACGAGAACGAACTTCGCCTCCGGGCATCTTCTCACCAGCTCCGCTATCTCATCCAGCGGCACATCGGGCACATCAACCAGCCAGCTGCGCTGACGGTAATCCTCCACACGTATCGGTATAGAGATTACCATCCCCATCTCGGTCGCTCGGTTTACCAGCTCCACGCAGCGGGGGTCTGAAAGCTCATAGTTGTGCCATTTGGGATAGAGCCGCAAGCCCTTCATCCCGAACTCCTCACGGCATATCCTCAGGTCGTCCTCCCATCCGGCATAAGCGGGGTTTATGACGGCAAACGGGATCAACCTGTCCTCGTGCCCTTTCACCTCCTCGAAAAGCTCCTCGTTTCCGGATTGGGCGTTCCGGTAGGTGATGGCGCTTGCGCTTGAGACGATGGCTTTGTCTATTCCTTTCTCGTCCATAAGCTTAAGCAGTTCCTCTGCGGTATTGTATCGCAGACGCCTGAAGGCGAAATGACCGAGATATGCGTTCACATCTATCAGCATCGCACTCCCCTCCTCTCCAAAATCCGCAGCATGTTTTCGCCCAGTATCTTCCTTTTCTCCTCATCGCTCAAGCGTGCCGAGCGTATCTTTCCGATGCCCGCCGTCATGGACATATCGCAGCCGAAAAGGAGACGCTCCACCCCGAGTATCCGTGCCGCCATCTCTATCACACCCTCATCGGTCACGCTTCCGCTCGTGTCAAGGTAAACGTTCGGGACGTTACGCAAAGCCTTTATCGTCCACCCCCAATCCCCTCCTCCGCAGACGTGAGCGCATATCAGTATAGCCTCGGGGTATCGCCGAGCCAGCTCCGCTAACATCCCGCCGTCTGAAAGCCTGGGCTGCTCCTTCACGAAATAATGTGCGTGCCCTGCATGTTGCAGTATCGGGATTTTAAGCTCTATCGCGAGCTCAACTATCGGGAAGAGGACAGGCTCGTTACAGCGATACTCGTTGTAGAGCTTTATCCCGATGAAGCCGTAATCCTCTATGCATCGCCGTATCTCGTCGAGCGCCTCCCTCGTATATCCGGGGTTGACGTAGCAGTAGCCCAGTATCCTGTCGGGAAACCTCTCCATCGCCTCCTTCACCCATCTGTTGCACTCCCGGAAGCTCTCAGGCGTTGAAGGTCGCTGCGGCGGAAGGATGGAGCAGCACAGCTTGTCAATTCCAAGCTTATCCGCCGCCTCAATCAGCTTCCTATCGTCCTCCTCCCACGTTTTTCGGCTATGATGATATAGGTGCGCGTGACAATCTATGACCATCTCCATCCCCTCCCTTACTCAATGTATCTTCTGGGATGCTCCTCAAGCCACCTCACGTATTCACGCAGGGCATCGACGACGGGAAGCATCCTCTCGGCGGTCTCCTCGTATACCTTCAAACCCAGCTCCGGGTCTATCCCAGCCCTCGGCGGTATATGCTGAAGTTCGTGCGTGTAGTGGTATCCGACCATCCCGCCATATCTTCCGATCTTGCGGAAAGCTTCGGGCAGCTCACAGCCTTCGGGGACTTCTTCGTCCTTCAGCTCGCTTAAGTCCGGTATCGCTCTCTCCTTGCCCAGGATTTTGGCGGCGGCATACGCCAGCATCGCCTCCTTGTAGCTGTCGTCGTAGTTCGGTATCTTCTCACGCAATTTTTCGTCGTCAACATATCCCCATGGGTTCAGGTAAACCGCGGGGATGTTTTCGTCCTCAAAAAGCGACCTCACCGCATTACCGATCGGTATCCCGTTGGGTCCGTGGACGCTCACCACGAAGATATACTTGAACCCCTGTCTCCAGAGCGATCGGATGATCGCTTTGAGCATCTGAACCTGAACGTCAATCGGTATGGACACGGCTCCCTTGAAGGTGCTTGTAGCGCCGCTGAAGTTGTAGGTCAGTGGCGGAAGCACGACCCCTCCGCATTTCTGAGCCATCACGACCGAAAAGGCTGTTGCGATGTAGTAATCGCATCCCAAAGGCACGTGCGGTCCGTGCCCTTCAACCGGACCTGTCGGCAGGAAGACGGGTGCGCCTCTCTCTATCGCCTCCCTTGCCTCACGCCACGTCATCTCGTCAAGGAAGACCTTCTCGCTCATTTTTCACACCTCCTCAAGCAGTTTCAAAATCTCGCTGAGGAGCTTCTCGCCCGCTCCCCTTTCCAGGGTCGTCGTCTCAGGCTCGTATCCCCCTTCGTCGTATGCGGATGAGATGGGGACGTAATTGAGCGAGTCGTTGCAGAGGCTGATCGCAAAGGCGTCCTTGTGCTTCTCCTTGATTGAGAGACCTATCTCCACGAACACCTCTCCGGGGAGACATGCGAGCTTGAGAGTCCCCAGCCGAACAGCTTTGATCTCCGTCTCAACCGCTCTCTCCCCGCCGGTCTCCTCGGCGAGCAGGAGGGTATGCTTTGCTTTCTGGAGTTTGCCTTTAAGGGCGCTTATCTCAGGATATGGTGCACCCTTGCGCTCCGCCTCAGCTATCGCCCTCTCGGTCTCCTCTATCTCCCTTCTGAGCTCGTCGGGAGAAGGGAGGGGCTTGAGCGGGAGTTTGACGGAGTTGCTTTTGACACCAAGCTTTACATTCGAGTCGGTTTCAATCCCCTCGGCGACCTTTAAGACCTCGGCCCCGAGCGCCGTCCCTATCCATCTTCTGGCATCCCCCTCACGCTCTATCGGGACGATGTTCCCGGCGCATCCGAGCGAGAACATGCACGTGCCTCCTCTCACCTTTTCAACTGCCCTCATGGCATATCCAGGGTAGTCGGCGGAGATGGCGTATAGCCTATCAACTCCGCAGACGGGGTGGCATGCGAAGTTGATGACGGTCGCTATCGGCTTGCCTTCTGCATCGTCGATCCTGATGACCCCGACATCGGGGTCGGTAGGACCGAAGGTCAGCTCCCTTGCTTCTTCGGGCTTGGGCGGTCTCCATGACATCACCACCTTCCCATCGGGACGCTTCGTCCTCCTGTTGAAGACCAGCTGCGGTGCCTCTCCTCTCCCCCAGCCGAGCTTCGCATCCCTCAAAGAGCCGTCGGCGACCCTGATAGCCCCTGCGATGAGCCTCACCGCGTTCTGGACATAGCTCTCGTGGAACTCCTCCTGCGCCTCCTCTGGAAGGTAGTTGAGCCTCCTCAGGGCTGGTCCGAAATGGGTGTGGGATGCGCAGATTATGACGTTCCCCTCCGGGATGTCGGTTTTCCGCCGCACGATCGACTTTATCTCCCCGGCGAAGTCGGAGGGGATTCCGACGAGGTCCGTTGTGACGATGGCGAGTTTTGTCTCGCCGTCGTCCAGGACAAGGGCTTTTGCGAAAAGCTCGTCGTCAACCGTCTCACATCCCCTATCCCTCCCGCTGTATCCCGCCATCGGGAAACCTATGGGAGGGGTGATGTTCACGGTGCAAACTCCGGCTTTAATGCCCATGTTCTCACCTCGCTTTCATGTTAAAGCTTTTTCCATAATCACATCAAAACCCCAGGGACGTTCGATCCCTCCCTTCAAGCTATATCCAAGCTTCTCATAAAAATTAATCGCCCACTTTGCGCCGTCTACGACGATAAGCCACAGCTTCTCAAGTTTTAACTCTTCAGCTTTCCGCTCCAGATGCCTCACCAAAGCTGTTCCTATCCCTTTCCTCTGGTATCCCGGAAGCACATAAACCCATCGAACCCTCCCGATTTTCCCACCTTCAACCTGTAAGGCGGCAACCCCGACGATCCTACCTTCAGCTTTGTATACGTAAAACTCCATCCTCTTAAAATCGTCGAGGAGCTCCTCTGCGGACACAACGGGTTCTTTGAAATGCTCCTTCGGTATCACGTTCCTGTAAGCCTCCCTGTTGCTCGTGTTAATCACGAAGAGAATCCCTTCAATATCGTCAAGGTTTGCTTTCTCAATACAACCGACTTTCACGAGCTCCGATGCACCTATCCTTTCTTTCCCCTCACGCCAGCCATCCCTGGCGTTGTAGTAGATGATGGTCCTCCCCTGATAGTTTAGCACAAGATCAAGCTGATACACAAGCGCCCTCTTCCAGCCATCCGTGGGAGGGATGATCGGGTTGAAGGGCGCATCCGTCCATTTTATCCCATCGTCCGATGCCATCAGGCATATCGCCGAGCGGCTCCTACCCTCCTCATCCCTGTAGATCCCATTGTTGAGCCCGATGAACCCCCCTTCCCGGCGAAAAACTTTTAGCGCCCCTGCGCCAAAGTTCCTGTATGGCACCTTCGGGTCGGGCTTAATTATCGGCTCGCCGTGTTTCCTGTAAGGTCCGTAGATCTCATCTGCCTCGGCGAAACTCACATACTTCGGCTCCTCGTAACCGCAGTCGTCAAGCCACACCGTCCCGCCCGAGTAATAGAGCCTGTAGGTATCCCCCACCTTGACCAGGCATGGGTTTCTGACCTGGACCCGCCTTCCCTCCCTCTCCCACGAAAGCTCCGGTCTCAGAACCACCCTCTCATCGCCCCAGTTTTCAAGGTCGTTGCTTTCCCTTGCGCAGATGACCGTGCAGCCGCTTTCGTCCGCCCTGGTGTAAAAGAGGTGCCATCTACCGCCCTCCCTGTGAAGATAGACCAGCCCCGCCCATCTTGCAAACGATGTGATGGTTCGCTCAAGCTCCCACCTCACACCGTCTTCAGAGCGGAAGCGGTAGATCGCGCCCCTTCCGGAGGCGAACATGTGCCAGTAACGGTCGTGCTCTCCGGGGACGATGACCTGCGGGTCGCCTATCACATACCCGTTCGGCGGCTCTATCAGCGGGTTTTGCGGGAAATCCACCCACCTTTCGGGTCCCCAATCGGGGAAGGTTATTTTCATGTTCGTTCCCTCCTACCATGAATTATGATATGCTATTATGGCCAGAAGTTGTACATCGGTTTTCCGATCGCCACACCCAATAGGCTCCAGATTCCCCCGACGGTAAAATCCCCGAGTATCAATCCGATGGCGAAGGAGTAAAGTCGATGCGAAGCTTTTCTGCCGCCGAACCTCAACACGAGCCATTTCACCGTGGAGCTGATGAGCATACAGCTCCATAGATACCTCATCCCCCAATCGCTGGATATGACAAAACCGAGCGGATGAAGAGGCCACCAGAAGAACCTGGACCTCAAGATCATTAAGATCACCGAGAAGAGGAAACCCCACAGAACTCCCATCGCCGGACCGTATCCCGGCGAGCTGGGATAATACAGCCATCTTTGAAGCCCGTTGAAAACCCGCCAGCCGAAACCCGTTGCCCACCCTCCGCCTCTCACGGCGCCGAACTTATAGAAAAGGTGAAGGATCATCCAGAACGTCGCTAAGGAGCCGAGGACGATCATACTCATGATCCCTAAAGAGAGCTTCCTCACATCGATCCCAGCCATATCCGCCAGCTTGAAACCCTCCATCTGATGCGGCATCGGGTTGCTTGTGAAGCTCCTGTTGAACCATCTATAGATCGAGATGGCGATCAGGTTGTCCTTGCCCAGTGCTCTGGTGCCGATGAGCCTGACTATGACGTTATGCGGGGACATGTTCTCCATAGCGTGCACGGGAAAACCCAACTCAGCCCGCATCCTGGTTATGAAGATCAGTATGATCAGATGAAACCCGAAGAGAAGGGGGATCAACCAAGGCGACATGCCTATCCTGATGGAGAAAAACGTCAGATACGCTAAGCCCAGGATGAGACCGAGCGTTGATAATTTATAGACCGATCTGAACGTTTCGATCAGATATCTCCTGCCCCTTATCAGCAGGAAAAGGAAGATCCCGATAGCAGCCCCGAAACATTGTTCGTCGTAAAACGGAAAACCCCTCACGTTGATGCCCACAGCACATGAAGCCACGAGCTCCATCTTATGGAAGATGAAGAAGAACCAGCTTGAAAAAGCTAAATCGAGCGGCATTAGAAAACCTAACCCTATGACGAACGGATAAAAGGACATGCTTATAGGACCTATAGCGCTCCACGGTTTTTCGGTGAACAGATGACCGAACCCACGCCATCCCCCGATCCGCTTCACAGGGATAGAGGGTATGACCGGATATAGAAAGCTCAGACCGTTTATCAGATCGATGGACGCCGATATGGAGAACCCCAACATCACAGCCTTATCGGAGAACAGCTTTCTCTGATCGGTGCAGATCCTGTAAGCCAGTTGGGCGATAGGATAGGAGAGCCTCTCACGTTTGACCCATTGTTCCCTGAAGATAAGGTTCAAGCATAACATCACAAGCCCGAGGAAACCCGTGAAGATCGTCCAATGTATGATAGGGGTGATCCAAGCTCTGATGTGCCCCATCGTGTATAACGTGGAATCCCCCTCATAATATCCTTTCAGGACATCTCTGTCGGCGACGAAGAGCCATCTCGGCAATTTATCCAGGAACAGCTCCTGCCACTCGTTTTCAGGCGTAGCGTAGTAGAACGGATGACCCAGAGTCGTGACGAGGAGGGTCATGAACGTTATGGAGGGCAAAGCACATGCCATGCTCAGAAATGTGTAAAAGGAGAGAAGTTCGGAGGAGGTGAAAAACGTCCGATTGAAAACCTTTTCGAAAAGCGAATTGACCGAGATGAGGAGGAGCAGGGAGAATATCACGTTGTAAAAAGGCACAGCATAGGTGTTCAGCGCATAACCTACCAGACCGGTCTCACCGACGATGATCCAGTAGAAGTTCAAAGGGATAAAGAGAGTGGCAGTGAGGAGCGGTTTCCATATACTCCCACCGGTTTTAAAGGCGGACCGATCGATCCGCCTTTCCCTTTTTATCATCTAACCTTTACTGAAGCCCAGACGATCGGTAATTTCCCCTTAGCCCTCACCGGCGCCGGACCTTTCATAGCCTCCTTTATCTCGCCAGCCGAAAGCGCACGGTTGTATATCCGCACCTCATCGATGGCGCCGGGGAAGAAATCGGTTGGTCTGCCGAAGTCATCGGCGCCTATCCACAGCTCCAGATCGGAAGGAGCTATCGGTGGGACATCCTTCCTCTCCCCCTCCAACTCGCCGTTTATGTAAACCCGAAGGATCCCTTTGTTGTAAATCCCGGCGAAATGATACCATTTCCCTATCTTCCACTCCTTCGTTTTCGATTCGACGAAATCGTTTCTCGGCTTCACCAACAGCTCTATGGTGTCCGGGTCGCCGAAATCGAACATGATGAAATACGAGTTGTTCTTCGACATCACCCGACGTCCCGTCAACGGTTCAGATGGCTTGAACCAGAACATGACCGTCAACGCTTCGGTCAGATCAAGCGATTTATCGTCCGGAACGGCTACGTAACCGGTTTCGCCGTCGAACTTCAGAGCTGATCCATATACCCCATCGACCCACTCGACTTTGCCGACGAACTTGCCGTCGTTACCGTTCCCTGAGGCATCTTTGACCGTCTTGCCTCTCCCTTCGTCAAACGGCCAATATCCTACCAGCCCCTCCTCCACCCCGGCATATGATGAGAACCAGGGTATCAGAAGGCAGAACGCAAGGATAATATACCTTTGCATGTTCCCCACCTCCTGTCGAATTCGTTCCTTTTTAGGTATTATAACCCAAGTTGCTTTTCCCTTACCCTTCGGCCTTGGGTTAATAGACCCGCACCTCATATATCCTAGCGGATCTATCCCCGTTAGTGGTTCTGATCTCCACCCGTATGGCATCGGAGCGCAGTTTGTCTTCAAATTTGTGAACCCGTTTCCTGAGGTAGTTGCCTTCCACCTCCAATATCGTCTCCCATCCTTCCCCACTTCTGATCATCACGGCGTAATCCCTGACGCACTCCTTGGGAGGCCGAAGAGGGGTGAACTCCCTGAAATCGCACATCAAGAACGTGTCGAACGTGAGGTGTATCTCCTCAAACTCGATCTCCTCGTCAAATTCCAGAGTTAAACTCTGTGGCAAAGGTCGAGCCGGATCTGATATCCAGATATTCGGCCACTTCTCTGGCCTTGAGACGCCGTTCACGACATTTTCAGGCTCAAACGGATAGGACGGCGGATCGATCCTCATGGCGAGGTTGATACGGCTCGAGACCCACCGTTTCCAGTTCGCCCTCCGGTAGATCGAGGCGACCCCTGGCATCGGATCGGCTGTGGACCATTTAATGCCCTCACAGGCTTGAGCGTTTATCCTGTAAAGCCCCGGTTCGATCCCATCGAGCTCCAGCGGTATCTCAACCCATCCGCTCGATTTGGACGGCACCTCCACCTCCACGACCTTAAACGGTTGGGATTCACCGTTGAAATGCCATATATCCCCGGCTTTCAAGAGCTCGATCTTCAAAACAGCGCTGTCCTCCCTCGATGAGAGGAGGTGTAAGCTTATCGAACCGAGCCTCTCCGTCGAGACGGGGAAGATCTGAGCTCTATGGATGTTCAAATCGACCGCTCCGCCGTTAGGCTCGAGGGAGAGCTGGGCGGAAGAGGTGGCGGTCACCTTAGCCCCCCTGGCTTTGTCCTCCGGATCGGCGTTCGGCATCTCCAGTATGAAACAGTCGTCTTTGAGCAACCTCTGTTGAAGCTCCGTGATCCTCGTTTGATAGAGATCCCTCGGGGTGATACCGTATCTGACACACATAGCTGCAGCCGTTCCGGCGGCCTGCCCCATCACAGCGCAGGTGAGCATCAGCCTGGTCGTCCCCAAAGCCACATGCGTGACCGAGATGTTCCTGCCGGCCATCATCAGGTTTTCGACCTTTTTGGAGTAAAGGCACCTGAACGGTATGCTGTAAAGCTCTACCCTGAGCTCATCGGATCTGTCGGGATCGCCGCAAAGGGGTTCCGGAGGCTGATCTTTAGCGAGTATACCGCCCATGGTGTGTATGTCGATGAACCATCCGCCGTAGGCTATCCTGTCGGGGAAGGGGGTGTTATTGCGCACATCGTTTTCGGTCAGTATGTAATCCCCGACCAACCTCCTGGTCTCCCTTTTGCCGGGGATGAACCCTATCCACTCCAAAGCCATGTTCTCAGCGCCGTGATCGCCTCTGTTTTTGATGTGATCCCAAACTCCCAGCAGATGTCTCAACGCCTCGTCCCTTATCTCCTCGTTCTGGTCGATCGTGTTATAAGGCCAGCCGACCTCTATCCACCAGAACCCACCGAACTCCTTCCTTCTGATATGATGGAACCGTTTGTAAAGTGATTCCTCGGTCGGGTATTTCTCAGACCAAGGAGGTGGGGTGAACTTCACGGGTCTTCCGACGTCTCTGGCCAGGAACATCAATGAACTGCCCTGGGTTTTGCCGTCCGCTTTTTGGGGTGCGAGCGACTCGTTGAACTCCTCCCTCGACTCCCTGCCCATTCTGAAGGGTGCCCCGGCGGCAGCACCGACCGTCCCATCGCCGGTACAATCGATGAATATCCTACCTTTGATCCTCAGCTTCCTCTCCGAGCCTAGTTGTTCGCAGATGACCGCCTTTATCCTCTCACCCTCCATCTCCACCCCCCTGGCGGATGCGTTGAGATGGTAGGAGAGGTTCTCCTGATCACGAATCTTCTCGTAAAGCACCAGGTCCCAGATCGAATTCATCATACCCGAGTCGGTTCTGGCATGGTTCCTAACCAGGTTTTCAAGCTGTATCTCCTCGATTATCCCCGTCTCCCTGGCCCATGCTCCTCCGTTGGTTGCCCCTCCGGGTGGGACCCTTATCTCGCTTGAGGAGTTGCCTCCGAAGACGGGTCTGTCCTGGACGATAACGGTTTTCGCCTCGTTTCTGGCGGAGGCTATAGCGGCGCAAACCCCCGCCAACCCTCCCCCTATCACTACAACGTCGTACTCCTCCTCTATCACTTTACCTATGCCTCTCCTATCCGGCATCATAAACCTCCTGGGTGACTTCCTCCCACCCCTGAAAGGAGATAGGCTTCCTCCTTCATAGAAGCGGCTTACATCGGAGGAACAAGGAGAAAGGGAATCCGTTGCACGTTCAGCGTTTAACGTTGTAACGTTTCCCACTCCCGGTTCCTCGTTCCTTAACCTTTGCAGATGCTATCTTCTCCAGAGGCTTAACTTCGGACCGGTCCAGCCCTAGGGTTTTGTGTCAAAGGTATTATACCACAACCGAAGATAAAAACAAGCCGCCTTTCATCCCACCCTTAAAAGAGTGGGCTTTCCCGGCGGCTCTCGTAAGTCCTATGGGATTGGCGACTACCATAAGCAAAATGAAGACAATGTGACAGCAAGGAAGTTCGGATGCCCCCGTGCATGTCAATATGCAATTCAGTTTGAGAGGAGCAGGAGCCTTCCAGCACCGGTAACACCCTCCAATGTCAGCCATCCGTTGGCAAAAGATGACCTGAGCTCCCTTCCATCTAATGTCGCTTGGTTGTAGTTGGCGGATGAACGGATTTTGAGCGTAACGGGTTTTGAGACGCTTATGTATCCTGAGGCTTTACCTGCCTTTCGGAAGTCCAAGGCAAGCACATTGACAGGGGCGGATGCCTTGAGTTCAAAGTCCTTAAGCGATATTTCCTTGCCACGAGCGAAAAAGATGACGTTTAACTCCCCCTCGGGAGAGAGTTCGTAAAAGAGTATATCGGGGTAGAGTCCCTTTGTAGCTGGTTCGGGTTTCAAGTCCTTGAGTTCCACGACGTGAGTCTTGCCGTCCTTGAAGGTCAGACGTGCGCCACGCTCGGTCCGCCCAAATGACACATCGTCATTTGGGTCGTTCATGAGGTCGGGATAAAGTATGGCGAGAAAGGAGGCATGCCTTACACCTTCTTTCCGCAGGACGAGATACTTGTTGCGGGCAATGGGTCTAAGGTAGCCAAGCCATCCGTCACCAGTTGTAACTTCAACACTCTGTGGAGAGATGGGGAAGAAGGCTCGGAAAGCAACATCCTGCCCATCAGAGTTCTGAATGACCCAGCGTGCTTCAACGCCTTCAGGCTTTCTTTCAACGGTGAGATTATTTGCCTTACGAACAGCATCCACCGATGCAGGGCTCTGGACGAAATCGCCAAGGCGCCTTGGGTTGAGGTATGGGTAGCGACAATTGCCGTTGAGGACGAATTCGTAAGTGTGAACGTTGTCCGTCAGGCTCTCAAGCCGATCGGCCACTATGAAATAATGCTGAGCAGGCGATGGAGAAGTGTGTGGAAATAGGACGCTCCGACGATGGTTCAAAACGCATGTTTCTCCCCTTTCGTTCCTGAATTCCCATTGCTCAAGCACGGATTCGCCGAAATCAAAGAATTTCGTGGTAAAGGTGTTACGAGGGAAGGGGGCGTTGGGATACACATAGGGCGACTTGTGATAGGAGCGCGGTCTCTGACCATCAACCAGTATCATGTTATGAGCGTAACGGCTGCCACGACACCACCCCCTTACGAGGTGGATTAACCGACCGGCGGTATTTCCGTAACCTGCGTCAATTGCTAAGAAGGCTCGCTTCGCATACATGAGGAAGGAGTTATGGTCTCCCTGGTCGTGACTTGCGGAGGTTGTGGGGAAATGTTTCGTGTTGAGACACAGGTAAGCAGCGTCAGGAGACCAGTCTGAGCGGAAGACGAGGTAATCGCCGAGAAACTGTGTCGGCGTCCAAGGTGGGGGTGAGGAAGGGAGTTTATCCTTCTCCGGCGTATCAAAGAGAAGGAATAAACACCCGTAATGGCTATCCGGCAGGGTCCCTCGGGGTATGTGAGTTTGCGTCTTCCAATCCCACATTGCCGCCGCCCTGGTTGAGGGGGCAGTATATAGCGAGACATAGAGCACCTGAGGGATAGTGGAAGTCGCACGATTGTCGTTGATGGGCGGGCACCAGCCGTTAGGCATCCTATCCCGAAGGAAGAGCTCGTGCATCTTTTCAGCGAGCGGATAAAGTTCAAAGGGGCTTGCGCCGATGTTCTCAAGAGCAAGCCAGCACACAGCACCGCTCCTGCTCTCCGCCATAGCCATATAGCCGTGCCCCTCACGGTAATAGCCAAATGGGGTGGTCATCTCCCTGAGGATTTCTTCGTCTATCGCATTGAGACCGAAGTGTAACCACTCATCCGCTTTGGGATGACCGGCAAGCGCCAACGCTCCGACCACTATCGCGCAAGCCTCGATGTAGCTCCCCTGCGTATAAGCTCGCCTTCTGACGGGATAGAAGGACTTCTCCCTCGGCGGAGGTGGCCCCTTACGGGACCTCGGGTCTGAGTTCGACCAAAGCTCCTTCACCCGCTCCTCGACGGCTCTGGCGAGCCTACGGCGGACCTCCTTGTCCTCCTCCGGTGACAGCCTGTCTGCTATGAAGTCATAGGTCTGAGCGTAAAAAGCAATCGAGCACGGAGCATCGCTGAACCACCCGCGGTGGAACTGCCACATGGTCATCAGAAACTTCTTCGCTCTCGTAAGCGTGCTGTCTTTAACTGTGACCCACTGATCCTCTACCTTCTTCTTCGGCTTGAAATCTGGCTCGACCAGCGATAGAAGTCCATTAGCAGCAGCGACGAGGGCGCGCGGTTCCTCCAACCCCGCCACACCGGAGCATTCGTCGGGCTCTATCCAGCCCGCGTCCTGTTTTATGTCCTCGTAGTATCTCGCATACCACTTTGGAGGATTCCCGAGCCACCTTCTCAACTTTGAGATATAGTCCCGCCTGAATAGCAAATACGGGTGAGCCTTTCTCACCTCCCCCACAACAAGGGTTCTCAACAGCCAGTTATCATCCTTTCGGGTTTCAGGAATTTCCCCATCGGGATCAGCGTAGGCAACGAAGCAGTGAAAGCCCTCGGTCGCCCGCCAAGTGAACGTGAAAGGAACTTCCTTCATAGAGGGGATGTCGGCTGTCTTTGACCCGATGACCTTGCCGTCAACCTTCAACT
>JAGGXZ010000020.1 GCA_021162805.1 Candidatus Poribacteria bacterium | reverse complement strand
TTCGAGAGGGATCTGATCCTGAGGGTGTTGGATGAGACGGGTTGGAACATAACACAGACGGCGGATAGGATAGGGATGAGCCGTACGGGGTTAATGAAGAAGATGAAGAATCTGGGGATAAGGCGCCTGAGGGATGATAGGTGATAACTGTGGTTATCAGGGGTGATAACTGTAGTTATCAGTCGAGAATCCTTATATCAAGAGGGATTTTCCGCTTTTCGCCCATCTAGGTGATAACTGTAGTTATCAGTTGAGGGGTATGTGGTGGATCGGGAAATAAAGAATTATGGGGGTTCACGATCTGGCATGAAAGTTGCTTATATCATGGTGAAGCATCTTTCAGGATGCTCTCGGACTTTGGACGTTGGACTTCGGACTTCCTGGGAGATGATGGCGATGCTGCTATCGGTCGTCATGCCGTGCCTCAACGAGGCAAAAACGCTTGCAAGGTGCGTAGGGGAAGCCAAGGTGGCTATCCAAAGAGGATTCATTTTATATCTCCCTTAGAGATTATAACTGGGAGGTGTAAGGATGAGAAACTTAATCCCTAAGCTGATATTCCTAGCGATTTCGACTCTATTTGTAGCATCGTTCGTGACGGTTTTGCTAGCAACAACTTATCATTGCTCCCATGAAATTGACCCCGGTCCTACTGGTACTATAAATTCTGGAAGCTATGTAGTACAATGTTCCTGGTGTCTGCAAGCAATGGCTAGTGCTGGATCACCAAGTTACGCGAGCGTCTATGGTAATGATAGCTTCACAAAATCCGGTGTTTCCATCGCCTATCTAGAGGGCAATGCCAGCAAGTTGATAACTAGCACGGACTGTGTCAATGCTGATAGCGTTATCGCTTTCGATTCCGTAGTTAAGAACCTATCAAGCGGTAGCTATACCCATAACTGCTATATGTCCTGGACCGTCACACATGGCTCCGGCAATGACAGGAAAAAGGAATACCTTCAGGTCAAGTGAAATTGCTCTTATTCTCCTTGAGCGTAGTGGTTATCTTTGAGAGGAGACCAGAGTACGGGGATGTGATATACCGGCCTCCGGTTTCCGGTCTCCTTCTGCTACACCCTGCGATAATATGAACGATGGCGGGACTCTTCCAAGATAGGTGGTCTCAACTAATATCTGCGAGGTGGGAAAATGGGGAAGAGGATAGTTTTGCCGGTTGTAGCTTTGGCTATCTTCATGGTCGGTGTCTGGACGGGTGTGATCATAAACGAGAAATTAAACAGGATTGTCATAATTCAGACGGATATCCCTGCTTCTTCCATTACCAAATCAGCGGGCGAAAGCGTAAACCGCGGTGAAGGGATAAAAGAGCCCTCTTTCCCTTCATCTGAGGAAGAAGCCATTGGGAAGATTCAAGAGATAGAGGATCTCCGTCATCATCAAAAATCGGAACAGAAGACTGTGGAAGTCAAGGAACTCCTGGCAAGTCAAAATGCTTATCAAGCTACCCAGGAGAATCAAAAGACCCGGGAAACTCACCTGAAGAGAGCTGGAGGAGATAACATTGTCATATACAACGGCAAGGTTTTGCATTTAAAATACGATGAGCCGTACTTCGAGAAGGTGGTGAAGATGGAATTTAATCCCACCATGGAGGAGATGCGACGCTTTGACCGGATCATAAAGCGTCTTCAGGATCCTTCAACATCTCCCTTGGAGAGGGAAAAGCTCAAAGTTGAGCTTGAGGAGCTGAAGAGGAGAGCCACAAGGCCTTGTGTTCATATAAGGGGCGTTCTTATAACAAAGGAACCGGAGAAGTGGCATAATGTGAACTGGCAGGATGAGTATTATCGTCGGGGAGGAGAGTAGAGAGGCATCTGATGAGAAATGATAAACCAATCCTTTCCATCATTATACCCGTTTTTAATGAGGTCAAAACCGTAGGGGAGATAATCGGAAGGGTGGCGCAGATTAACATCCCCCACGAGATCGTTGTCGTTGATGATTGCTCAACTGACGGGACAAGGGAGATGCTTTCTTCGATTAGACCGAGAACGTTTAGATTGATTTTCAATCCCTCCAACCAGGGAAAAGGAGCCTGTGTGAAGAAAGCTTTGAAGAAGGCAAAAGGCAGGATAGTGGTGATACAGGATGCCGATCTAGAGTACTTCCCCGAAGAGATACCGAAGCTGGTTGAGCCGATAATCAGCGGGAAAGCCGATATGGTGATAGGAAAGAGGGTGGTGTTGAGAAGGAAGATGAGGAGGTATCTGTGGGGAGGGAGGCTGATATCCGCTTTTGTAAGCTTGCTTTACGGGGTGAAACTTGGGGATGTTGCTTGTTGTTACAAGGCTTTGAAGAGGAACGATATGGAGAGGATGGGATTGAGGTGCGATGGGTTTGACCTAGATTTCGAGCTTGTGTGCAAGGGATTGGGAATGGGGTTGAGGGTGAGAGAGATTCCGGTGATGTATGAGCAGAGGGGGATAAACGAGGGTAAGAAGTTGAAGGTATGGGATGGATTTAAAGCTATCAAAATCGTCCTTGAATGTTGGTTTACGAGACGGTTAGGGTTATCTTTGAATAACAAAGGTGATAAGGAATGAGGAAACCTATTATTCTTTTCGGTTTGACGATTGCTGTTTGGGTCTGTCAAGAATTTTGTGTAAAGGGTCTCATAGATACCCCTCCAGGCGGCAGAGATGGCACATACAGATGTGTCAATGTAATATGAGATGTGATTTCAAAAGCGAGAGGGATAGACAACGATGAAAAAACAGCGTGTATTGATATCCATAGCGCTTTTGGCCCTCATCAGTTGGATATTTTGGCTCAGAGTAGAGAAAAACACCGATAATCCTATGACTTCGAAGGGGAAGATAGCGTCCCCACCATCCGATCTGACTCATCGAGAGGCCAGGGCTACTGTCAACCGGAGGAGACTCACTGCAGCAACAAATGGGAAGTTTGCTAAGCAACAAGAGCTGAAAAAGATAGATAATTCAGAAGCTCAAGCCAGCAAAGTGGAGGAGATATCCGAGGCAAGCCCAAGGAAAACCGGGGTTGGAGAGCAGGATGAGGAGGATTACTCAGAGTACGATGAGATCATGAACCGAGGTGTCCCACTGGAAATGATAGGTATTCCCCAGTATTATGAGGCTACGACGTTAGTGTTTCAGCCGACGGAGGCAGACCGGCAACGGCTTCAGGAGACAGAGGAGGAGATGCGTGAAGCGGCTGGGCAGGGACTTTTGAGCCATAAATGGAAAGCAGGATATGTTCCTATGGATGTTGACCCCGACGAGACCGTTTACGTCCATCCAGATTACCTAGCTCATTATAAGGAGTTGTTGGAGGAGGACAAGGCGATTCACGAACGGAGCATGCGTCAGGTGCTAGGTCGAGGATACACACTGACTCCTAGTAAAGGTCGTATACTTCCGGATGGGACTAAACTTGTGTATTATCGACGAGTGGATGGAGCCCTGATTCGTTGTGTGACCAAGCCGGACGGCACGGTGCGCAGATGGGTGATCGGTTGGGCAGATCTGAGCGAGTATCCCCAGGATTTGAGAGGGGATGTCTGGCGTGAGGAGTGACAGTGAAGAGAGGCATGAGGATAGGAGAAGTTCTAATGTCTATGCTGAGTTGCTGAGACGCTGAAATGAGAAACTGTGAGGGAGGGTGAAAGGGATGAAAAAAGCACTGATCCTTGCCGGATTAGCCATACTTGCTCTGGCCGTTTGGATGAGCATGATCATAAACGAGAAACTCTCAGAAAGGCAGGAAAGCAGGGTAGTCCAACCCGAAACGCCACCCTCCCCCGATGTCAGGCTCTACAAACCCGAAAAGAGTCATCACCTGAGAGAGAAACAGAGCTACGAGACATCCGATGAAGGGGAAACCGCCGGGGAGAACAGGGAGAATACTGAAAGCTACGAGGAAGGCTCTGGGGATCAATCCGGCGGAGCCGCTTTTCAGGCCCGTCGCCCTGCTCTCAACCTTCCTGGCCTCCTTCTCACCGTTGCTCCTTCCCAGGAGCATGGCCGGCTTTTCAGACCGTGACTCCCTCTGCCTGGCGCTCTCCACAGGATCGCTCCTACTCTTCCTCAAGACCATCCGATCCTCAGGGATCAGGCGATACATCCTCGCCTTCTCCTCAGGGCTGCTCCAAATGCTCCTCCTTCTTTCATGGGAGGGGAGCGGTATCTTCAGCGCCATCATCATCCTCTTCCTCATCCTGAAGCTTCTCTGGGACAGGCTCTCCAAGGAGGACATCCTCTCTTTCGCCCTCTATATCCTTCCATCTCTAACGGGAGCATTCTCTCTCACCAGAACCTATTTCTTCTTGAAACCCTTCGCCCTTCTAGCATGGGGTTTCCCGATCTGGTTTCTCCTCACCTGTCTGCTTCATCTTCTCATCCGGCGTTTCAAAGTGATGACCCACCTCCCCATGGGACTCCTCTCCCTGGGAGCGGGAGTATTCCTGATATCGCTTGCTCTACTTATGCTGTCTTTGATCGCCCCTTCTCTCACTTCAAACAGGCTTCTCCTGCTGTGGGAGAACTTCACATCCCCTCTGGGCAGAGACAGGCTGAATAAAACCATCAGCGAGCTATACTTCCCCTCGGCATTCGATTGGATAAGCTGGTATGGGATAGCCTTCCTCGCATTCTCCAACGGAACGCTTCTGTCACTGTATCGTATCTGCAAATCCATCGGCCTCAACATATGGCTCTCACTTTCGGTATGGGAGATCTTCCTTATAGGGGTGATCTACACCAGGTTCCCGATGCCTGAGAGGGTTTCCCAGGCGATCTACATCTCATCCATCACTCTGATCATCCTGTTTTTGATCCTCTCAAGGATCAGATCGGATGTTGAAGGGGAAGGTATACCCGATGCCTATCTTCTCGCCTTATGCTGGTTTTCGGTCATGTTGCTTATAGCCAGAGGGGCACAGAGGTGGCATTTCTTCCTCGCACCATCGGCTTTAATCTTCACGAGTTTTGCCTTCATCGAGGCTTTCAGGGCGATAAGATCTCATCTTCGATCTCCCTACATCAAGATACCCCTTCTCATCTGCGTCTGCATCGCCTTGGGATTCCTGATCGTCTCAAACGGCAGAGCTGGGTTCAGAGTGATCGGGACATCACGCCCTCTCCTTTCACCTGAATGGAGGGAAGCAATGGAGTGGATGAGGGATAACCTCCCAGATGATGCCGTGGTGGCTGCATGGTGGCATTACGGAAGCATGATAAACGTCCTTGCCCACAAAGGGACGGTTGTCGATGAGGATCATTTCATCCCATACTGGATACACCTGATGTCGAGACATCTCTTCTGTGCCCAAAGCGAGAGGGAGGCTCTTGAGTTCCTCAAAACCCATCATGTCACCCACCTGCTGTTGAGCTACCGTGAGGTGGAGAACCTGTATTGGATCTCCTGGATCGGCTCCGATCGGAATGAAGATCGCCTTTGCTCTCTCGGCATATTGCTGAGACAACCTGCTGGGGAGAAGAAGCTCTATTTTTCGCAATCCGAGGGGAGTAGTGATAGACGATCCCCTGGAAATCGAGGGCGTTTCTATACCCGCTGCAGCCTACTTATGACGGATGTCTCCGTTCCGGTAATGGGAGAGACTGGGGGAGGATGAAAAACATAAAGAGTTTTCTAGCTATTGCTTAGGGGATTGCCTCTACCAACGAACTTCTTATGCACCCTAAGTTGACATACGACAGGTGTTCTGGTAATCTATTCAGGTCAAACCGGAATGCTGAGAGTCCAATTCGGGAGGTGCTATATGGGAATTCTGGAAGGGCAGATCGCTCTGATCACGGGAGGTAGCTCGGGCATAGGCGAGGGTATAGCGCGTGCCTTCGCCCAAGAGGGAGCCGATTTGGCGATCATCGCTCGAAATCCCCTCAGATTGGAGCGGGCAGCTTCCAAGCTCAGGGAATATGGCATAAGGGTTCTCACCTTCAGCGCCGATGTGAGGGATGAGAGCAAGATCCGAGAGGTCGTCCAGGAGATCATATCGACCTTCGATGGGATCGATATACTCGTGAACAGCGCTGGAACAGGCAGATATGCACCTGTGGCGGAGATGGATCTGGACGATTGGAGGACGGTGATCGAGACCAACCTGACCGGCACCTTTATCTGCTGTAAGGCGGTTATGCCCCATATGATGGAGCGGAGGAGGGGTAGGATAATCAACATCAGCTCCGTTGCCGGCAAGATAGGATTCGCCACAGGATCAGCCTATTGTGCGTCGAAATGGGGGGTGATAGGGTTCTCCAGATCGTTGGCCGCTGAGGCTAAACCGCATAACATCCGCGTCGACGTCATCTGTCCCGGCACCGTCGATACGCCCTTTCCCCATAGCCCTGCCGCGAGCAAGCTGATGCTTGAGGTCGAGGATGTCGTCAGAGCGGTCATGTTCCTCCTCTCATTGCCCGAGAGGGCAAGGGTGGAGGATATTGTGATGCACCCGAACGTGTGAAGATGAAGGAGAGGATCGAAGAAGGCTTTACGGCGAGGTCGCTGTTCATCGGTTTGGCCTTTTGCCTTATATTGGCCGTTGGGACGACCTATAACCTGATGGTCATTCACGGCTCGTATATGGCGATCGATTTCAGCGCGGCCGCTGCCATATTTCTCTTCTTTCTGCTCACCTTCTGTATCAATCCTCCCCTTGGGCTTTTGAGCCCCAGACTTGCCCTTTCCCCTTCCGAGCTGAAGGTGATCTACATGATGCTGGTTGTGGCATGTGCGCTGCCGACGATGGGGATGGCCGCTCAGATATTGCCTATCCTCACTTCACCCTTCTACTATGCTCTCCCTGAAAACAGTTGGGCCGAGCTGATTCATCCCTATATCAAACCCTGGCTCGTCCCACAGAACAAGATGGCGATCAAATACTTCTATGAGGGGCTTCCGAGCTGGGAGACCGGAATACCCTGGATGGTCTGGATCAAACCGCTTGGAATGTGGGCCACCTTTCTCATAGCGCTCTACCTCGTGATGATCTCGATCAGCGTGATACTCAGAAAGCAATGGATGGAACATGAAAGGCTCGTTTATCCGCTCGCTCAGCTTCCCATTGAGATGGCGGAGGGGACGATATATCGAAACGGGCTGATGTGGCTGGGATTTGCCCTCGCCTTTATCGTCAGCAGCATCAACGGGCTTCACCACTATTTCCCGATCGTCCCTCAGGTTCAGCTCGTCAGATATATCCCCATCTTCCGGCACACTCAGACGTTGATCTTCAGGCTCAGCTTCCCTATGCTGGGCTTCTTCTATCTCGTCCACCTCGACGTGGCTTTCAGCCTCTGGTTTTTCAACCTTCTCAGCCTCATAGTTCGCGGTTTCATGACCTATTTTGGGATCAGGTTCACCGAGAACCTCGGCATCTACGGCGCCAGATCGCCGCTTTTCGCGCATCTGGGAATGGGCGCCATAACGGTTCTCGTCGTGATGGGTTTCTGGAACGCCCGCAGGCACCTTTGGAATATCCTCCGTAAGGCGCTTTGGGGCGCAAACGATGTGGACGATTCAGACGAGATACTTTCCTATCGAGCGGCTTTCTGGATCTTAATCCTCGCCCTAGCCTATATGGGATTCTGGCTCAATGCTAGCGGAATGCCCGGATGGATCGTCCCGATATTCCTGACCGCTACCTTCATCATATTCATCGGACTGACCAGGATAGTAGCCGAAAGCGGTATGGCGGAGGCCGTCGCCTCGACCATAGGTTCCTCCTTCGTCGTATCGGGTTTCGGCACGAGGGTGCTAGGACCTGAGGGGCTCACATCGATGGCGATGACGTACGTCTGGTCGGCAGATGTCAGAACTTTCGTGATGGCCTCCTGTACCAACGGGCTCAAAGTTATCGATGACAAAAGCATTAAGAAAAGGCCGGTATTTTGGGGGGTGCTCGGCTCTATAATCGTGACGGGTGTGGCGGCGGTATGGATGATTATGCGCCTGGCCTACATACATGGAGGATTGAACGGAAATGACTGGTTCTTCGGCGGGGGAGCCAAAGCCCCTTATAACTACATCGTCTCGAAGATGATCCATCCCGAAGGACCGAATATAGCCGGATGGTATATCAAGGGGATAGGAGCCGGGATCATGGCCATGTTAACCTTTCTCAGGGCACGGTTTCTATGGTGGCCTTTCCACCCTATAGGGTTCGCCATAGGACCGATATGGATAATGGATCAGATCTGGTTTACCTGCTTTCTCGCCTGGATGATCAAATTCGCCGTCGTCAGGTGGGGCGGGTTGAAAACATATCGATCCGTCAGACCTATCTTCCTCGGGCTTATCCTGGGACAATTCGTCTGTAACGGGACGTGGATCATCATCGATATCCTGGCCGGAGGCAGGGGGAACAGGATATTTTGGATATAACCCCTTAACCTAAAGCGGTATACACCTCGCTCATCAACCCGGCAGACGGAATTACGTCCCGTCGTGATCCCACTCGAAATCGCCGTCAAGGGGGAAAATAGGTCGCCTGATGCGTCTGTAAGGGAGCTGATCCAGGCGAAGGCTCGTAAATCCAGGGCTTAGAGCCATGATCGACCTGCGGGCGATTCCCCTGATCTCGGAGAAAAGGAGGCCGAGCTTGACTACTATGATCTGTTGTTCCAGAGGATTTATCCCCACACGATCGAAATCATCCCGTGTTACGATCGGTCGGCGGTCCGGTATCAGCATAACCCTCACGCCCTCCACCCTCAGGAGAACAAGGGAGGGTGAATCGACGTTTTCGACGATACCCTTTATCTCGATCGGATATCCGTTGACCCCGTCGAGCTTCCCGCCCACCTTCAACGTGACCTCAGAGCCTACTCCGGCCTGAATACATTTCTCCACGGCATCTGGGTCCGTGATCCCGGCGATCACGGCGTCGGTCGCCCCCAACTCCAGCAGCCTCTCCAGAAGGATCGGCATATCCCCTGCGCCGCCAGCCGTCACGTTGTCGCCTGAGTCGGATATGACGACCGGATGTTCCTTCGCCGTCATAGCTTCCCTTATGGCCTCCTCCACGGGGAGGGTTTCGACCTCAGGTCCGAATTCCCATCGCCGGTTCCAGATCTCACGCGCAAGACCAAACGCGAGCTCACGCGCCCTTTGAACTCTTCCTTCACCTTCGGCCACGACGATGACGCTAACTGAGGTGTGTGGCGAATCCGTCCAGGCACATCCTATCAAGATCGACGCGTCCATGATCCCATCCTCGGACTCCACCTCCCGCAGGGAGGCGTAAAGCGAACGGGAGGGTTCGACGTCCGTGATGGCGTACTCCCCCGGCAGAAGGAGAGGGATCTTAACCAAGACGTTAACCGGTCGTATCTCCTCTTTCACACATCTTATCAGATGTCTCACCGCCCGCATTCCCGTCTGGAACCCGTCCACATGGGGCGTCGTGCGATAGGCGGTGAGGAGATTTGCCTTCTTCGCGAAGGCCGGAGCTATGTTGCCGTGGAGGTCCAGGCTCGCGACGATCGGGACCTCCTCCCCGATGAGTTCTCGCACGCTCCCGACGAGATCGCTTTCGCCATCCCCGATCTCCTCCACCTCCATCGCCCCGTGTAGCGGCATATAAACGCCGTCAAGGGGCAACGCATTGGATAGCCGGTCGAGGAGCTCCTCCTTCAGCTTGAGATAGGTCTCCCTGCTCACCAATCCGTGAGGTGAAGCTCCTGCCAAAAGCGTCGGAACCCATTCGACCTCCTCAAAGGAGCTAAAAAGCCCATCTTGAAGTATCTCCTCACCCCGTCGGACGCGGAAGCTTTCAAGCTCCGTCCTCAGGGTCGAGAAGGTGTTCGTCTCATGTCTTATGCCGCAGATGGCACATCGTATCTTACCCTTCATCCTTGCCTCCTCTCCGAATTCAGGTCTATCACAACCCTTCGATGGTGGGGCATCGCCGAAAGGGAGAGCTCCCTTAGAAACTCCATCTCAGCACATCTGATCAGATCGTCGAAAATCCCGGAGAGTCGCAGGATCAGATCGGCGCCGGGATGGAAGATATCCACCGGCTGGATCATTCGGCTCAGCGCCACCTCATCCGCCAAAGCCAGGAACTCAGACCACGCCCTGTCGTATGATTCAAGCAGGAGTCTCCTCACCATATCATCGGCCGCCTCATCATATCTTCGCCGGATTTCCTCCCACCTTCCCCAGAGGGTGGCCTTCAGGTCCTTCGTCTCATCGAGCGTCATAAGGAATTCCCCCATCACCTTCTCGCGCGGATCACCGAGCAACAGCTCGGAGCATCCCTCGATGATCCGTGTGATCTCGGGGGATATATCCTCGGCCGTAAGTATCCGGCGTCGCATCGAATAGAAACGCTCCCTATAAGGCGCAATCACCCCGTCATATCTCATCTCGGCCCTTCTGGCCGCAAATCCCGCCTCCTCGGCGGCCCGCTGAGCCTTAAAGATCCGGGATATCTCCTCATCACCTCCGATGTTCCCTCCGTATAGCCTGACCAGCTCATCCTCGAGCGATGTGAAGAACCTAGATACGCCGGGATCGCCCTGTCTGCCGGAGCGGCCAGCCAGTTGGTCGTCTATTCGCCGCGCCTGATGTCTCTCCGTGCCGATCACGTATAGCCCCAGATGAAACCTGATCCTTCGCTCCTCACCCCCACTCCCCCTTACCACGATTAGATCGCCCTCATCGCTGAACGGGATTCCCTCCTCGGAGAGCCTTTTTTTGAGCTTTCCCCCCTCGAACTCCGAGAAGATCTCCACCTTGACGGTGCATCCCTCCTCGATAGCCTCTTTTATCTCTTCGATATAGTTATCGGTCACGACCTCGAAGAGGTTCGGATGGAGCTTGATATCCGTGCCCCGTCCGGCCATGTTGGTGGCGACGGTGATCCTGTAAGGCTCGCCGGCATGTTTGACGATCTGGGCCTCGGCGGCATGGTTCTTGGCGTTGAGCACAGCGTGGTTTAACCCCCTCTCCCTCAGCATGCGGCTTATCTTCTCCGATGCTTCGATCGATCTCGTTCCGACCAGTATCGGAACGCCGAGCCGATGGAACCTCTCGATCTCCTCCACCACCGAGCGGAGCTTTTCCGATTCGGTTTTGAACGTCGCGTCGGGGAGCTGGGCCCTGATAACAGGGCGATTGGTCGGGATCTTCACCACCTTAAGTCCGTAAAGCCTGTGGAACTCCTCGGCATTTGGAGATGCCGTCCCGGTCAATCCGGCCAATCTCCCGAAGAGTTTAAAGAGGGCGGGATAGGTTATTCTCGCGCTGATCCTCTGATCGGGTCTGATGGGGAGGTTCTCCTTACACTCCAGGGCAGGGTGCAATCCACCTTCGAAGCGTTTGTCCGGCGCCGTTCTGCCGGTGAACTCATCCACCACGACTACCCTGCCGTCTCGGACGATGTAATCCACATCGCGCCTGAAGAGCTTAAAGGCGCGGATGAGCTGGACGATGTTCCTGTATAACCTCCATCCTCCGGAGAGCCGATCGAACCTTACACCGTGGGTAGCGACGAACTCGTCCCCCTCCGCTGTGAGCCAGGCCGATCTGGTCCTCTCATCCAGCCCATACAGCAATCCCTCCTCCAAAGCCCCTCCCCTCCCCTCTATCCGGAGCCTCGATTCAAGGAGGGAGCTCATTCTGGAAAGTTCGGGCCGCTCGGCCAGGACCTTGAGCAGCCTGGGATTGGACGGATCGGCACGCCTCAACCTAGCAATGGCGAGGGCGAGATCCCTATCCTCCATTTCTCCCGATTCGATTTCATCCAGGACCTTTTTGACCCTTTCGGATTGAACCCTCATCATCTCCAAGGCGATCCATCTGGCCCTGGACATCTCGCCCGATCTTGGCTCTTCGATCCCCGCGATTATGAGCGGGGTTTGAGCCTCGTCTATCAACACCGTATCTATCTCATCGATTATGGCCGCCTCAAGTTCTCCCTGGACCACCTCACGGGTTGATAGAGCAAGGTTATCACGCAGATAGTCGAAGGCCAATTCGTGATTTGAGCAGTAGATCACGTCTCGGGAGTATTCCCTCCTTCGTTCGAAACGGGAAAGCTGGGAGGTGATGCAGCCGACGCTAAGCGAGCATACCTCGAAGAGGGGTTTCATCCATTCGGCGTCACGGCGGGCGAGGTAATCGTTGATCGTCACGATATAGGTCCTCATCCCCCTGATCGCCCAGACGCATGCTGACATGGCCGCCACCAACGTCTTGCCCTCTCCGGTCTTCATCTCGGCTATACATCCGTCGATGACCGTTATGGCGCCTAGGATCTGGACGTCAAAGGGGTGAAGCCCTACGCCTCGTCGAGCCGCCTCGCGGATGGCCGTCAGAAGACGGGGGAGGGTGATGGATCGGGGCGATCGGCGCGCGCGGCGGAACAGATCTCGAATCCCCTCGTCGCTCATATGTGCCAGATCCTCGCCGTATCCCCCGACCTCCTTCAGCAGTCTCAGATATCTTCCGGGCGGGCCGCTCACAGCTTATCCCCCTGCCGCTCAGGCTCCCATCGCTCTCTCTATGGCTTTCATCAGTTCCTCTTCGGAGATCGGCTTGGTGAGAATGAACCTCTCTGAAAGCCAGAACTCCCCGGGGTAGGGCGTCTCTCGGCCTCTGATATCCATCGAGGAAACGAGAAGAAGCGGGATATCTTTCGTCTCATCCTCCTCTCTGAACCTATTCACCAGGCTTAATCCCTCGCTCCACGTTTCCATCATGATATCCACCAGGATGAGATCCGGTTTCCCCTCCTTGGCCGCTTTGAATCCCGTTTTGCCGTCGGGAGCGGTCATCACTTCAAATCCATGTCCTTCCAGGATAGCGGCGATGCCTTTGACGAAATCAGGATCATCGTCTATAACCAAGACCTTCCTCTTAGCGTCCATCCCTTCACCTCCGGGAATTTCGTTCACCTAAATTTTCCCATATCCTGAGCGCGACTTCAAGGGGAGCAAAAAGGTCTATACAGTTTCGAAAATTTGATGTATAATATATTTTGGATAATCTCACGGAAGGCGGCCTCTAAGATGTTCAGGATAATAAGTAGGAGGAGATATAGAGCATTATTATCGGAGCTTAACGACCTGAGGAGAAAGATAAGAGGGTATGAGACCCAAAACCAGCAGCTTCTCTCTTCTAACGAGGAGCTGTTGGCCAAGGTGGCCGAACTAGAGGGGTATAGGGAGAAATACGAGGATCTCTCCAGGGAATATGAGGAGAAGCTCAGACAATTTGAGGAGGAAGTCAATAGAGAGGTTGAGGAGAGAGTTCGGGAGCTGGGGATAGATAAGAGAAAATACGAGCAGATGCTGGCCGATCGGCAGGAGCTGATAGAGCTGTACATCGAGAAGCTTTACTCCCTCGCCCGAAAGTTCGCCCTGGAGAATAAGAGGATACGCAAAAACAGGGGACTTTTCCTGATCCTTGTCGATGAAAGGAATATGGATAGGGAGAATTTCTCCGACTTCCATGAAGGACAGGTGGAATATCTGGATCAAAACCTGTACAAGGGGATAGACAACCTGCCGCATATCTTCTCGCCCAAGATCGAAGATGTGTTTAACTTCATGGGCGAGAGGGTGGAGATCGTGGATGAATCCGGCGAGGTGACGGGGCATGAGGAGCGAGATGGGGCCGTTCTGATCAATCTCAAAGGCATAGCTTTCAAAACCAGGGTTATGGTGGAGGGTGTTCGGACACATAAGGTCTACAATAAGGTTGAAAAACTGCTCAAGGGGAACGCTAAACACGCCGCCGCCATATATGCCTCCTCGCTCGATGAGGTCATGGTATCGATCGTGGTCAGCGAAGAGACAAGCGAGGTGACAATGTTCAGGGACGGGAAGTTTATGAGATCCTATGATCCGTATGCGGACAAAGAGACGCTCCGCGAGGAGATCCTACAGCTTCTACGGAACGATATGAATGGAGGGAACAACGAACCGCCACCGGAGGAGGACGGGTCAACGTAAGGATTGTAGGGATTCGCAGAAAAGATCAACTACATCAGGGCCAAATTTCTCTCTGTCTCTCATAAGCTCTTGGATCGCCCTTTCCTTGGAGAGAGCTCTCCTATAGGGGCGTTCAGATATCATAGCGTCATAAGCATCGGCGACCGCCACTATCCTCGCCGCTAGAGGTATCTGATCGCCCTTCAGATGGAACGGATACCCACTTCCATCCATCCTTTCATGGTGATAGAGCACGATCTCCGCCGCCAATGGCCATCTGCCGAGGCTTTTTATTATGCTCGCTCCGACATCGGGATGACGCTTCACGGTTTTCCATTCCTCCTGGGTAAGCGGTCCGGGCTTGGATAATATCGTCTCGCTTATCGCCAGCATCCCGACGTCATGTAAGGCGGCAGCCACCCTCAAGTTTATCTCCTCATCCTGAGGAAGATCAAGTCTACGAGCGACCGGAAGCACGTATTCTTCGACAGACCGGGCGTAGATCGTTACAATATCATCCCTCACGTTCAAGGCGGTCGAGATGGCCTTCACCACATCAGCATATCCTAGATTCCTATGCTTTTCTATCTCAGTCTCTATGATATATAAATTGGCGATTAGCTCTTTGTTTTCACTTCTGAGCTCCTCTAACCTTCTTCTCCTTGCCAGGCGAGCTCTTCTATCCCTCATAGCCCTCCCTAGGGTCTCCTTTATCTCGTGAGCCAGGAATCCGGTCTTCTCCAGGTAATCGACAGCCCCCAGTCTGAGGGCGCTCTTGATCGTCCTCACATCGCCGTAGGCGGTTATCATTATGACCTCACTCTCAGGCGAGATGGTCTTGAGCCGTTTGAGGGTCTCCAGGCCATCCATCCTCGGCAATCTTATATCCAGAAGTATCAGATCGAAGAGGTTCGATTTCGCCTTTTCTAGCGCCTCAAATCCGCTGTGAGCCAGTTGAATTTCATACTCATCCTGAAGGATAAGCCTGATCGATTCGGAAAATCCTATATTGTCATCGACGATCAACAATTTAGGCCTTTGAGCCACTCTCATCCTCCATAGGTAGCTCGATCCTGAGCGATATCATCTTGCCCTCCTTCTCCTCCATATAGATCAATCCTCCGTGTTCCGCTATGATGCGCTCGGCGATGGCAAACTGGATCGTTCCCGCGCCTTTCAAAGGTCTAACATAATCCTCGACCCTTGGATATGATATCTCCACGATCGCCTTTTTCCCCCCGTTCCATATGTCCTGTATCGATCCGGTTTTCAGCGAAATCCTGCGTCTATCCGGGTCAAGATCATCCAGGCAATTTGTGAGAACGTTTTCCAGTGCCTTGGAAAAAAGATCCGAATCGAGTATAACCTGACCGAGTTTCTCATCATATTCGAGATCAAGTTCGATCCCCTCCATCTCTCCCTTCAGCTTTGATATAACCTTTGAGATGATGAGATTAAGATCGGCCGGTTTCCTTTCAAGGTGTAAGGGGTGTGAGAAGGCAGTGAATTCTTCGATGAGGCTGCTCATGAAGTCCACGTCATCGCCCACCAACCTGTAAAACTTCGTTCTGAACTCCTCGTCCTCGTATTTCTCCGGAAGAAGCTGGGCGAACGTCTTGATGGAAACGAGAGGATTTCTGAAGAGATGTTCCAGCTCGGCGGCGACGGCGAGCCATATATCGAGCTTATCCGATAACCTCCTCTTCGCTTCGATACGCTGGACATGTGAGAGATCGGCGAATATCATCGCCGCGCCGATCTTTTCGCCGGAGGGGTTCTTCAGGATGGATATGTTCATGCCGATGGGGATTTCATCACCCTTGGCCGAAGTCAAACGAACTTCGACTCTTTTTTGAGGTTCATCCATCCCGAGCGAGCGCATGACCATGGACGAGAACTCATCGCCCAGCTTGGAGATATTCTGGCCCAGAATTTGATCCGGGTCATATCCCGTAAGTTTTTGAGCGTAGCTGTTGAAGATCAGTATTCTGCCCTCAACGTCGATCGCTATGACTCCGCTGGTGAGGTTATCCAGCAGATCTTTCAGGAATCTGTTCATCCCCTCTACGCTCTGGCGCGAGGTTATGGCCCTGATCGCCCAAGCCCCCTGTAAGGCCAGGGTTGAAAGCAGATCGAGCTCACCGGGGACAAATCTCGTGCCACAGAGCTTATCACCGACGACTATCGCCCCCATCAGTTTCTCCTCGACCAGCATTGGAGCGTATAGATACACACCTAATCCACTGAGTCTGGAGATAAGCTCGCGTGAATCTTCAGGCATGTGGGCTTTCAGCTCCCTCTCGAATGCTATCCTTCCTTCTTTTTCCAAGAACTGGAAGAGCGGATGCGAGCGAGGGACGGTAAGTATGTTCTGAACGGATTGACTCATAGGGGAATAACTTTTCAGGGCGAATCCGTCATCCTCCGGCAGGAAGATCATACATTGACCTACGCCGAGCGACGTCATAACCGATTGTATCATCCTACGGACAAGGGACTCCATGTCCGGCGCGGTGTTGACCGATCGGCCGAAAGAACGGATCGATTCGAGATAGTAGAAATATCCTCTGAACAGCACCGCGTCCACGATGACCTCTCTTTCCTCCTCGGCGGACATGGCGGCTCGTGTCTCCCTGGACTTTCGGATCGCCTTCTCGACGGAATCCCTCAGCGAATGGACATCGAACGGTTTAAGTATGTAGTCGGCCACGCCGAGCTTCATGGCGTTAACGATGAGGCTGGGATCTCTGAAGGATGAGATGACTATCACGGGTATTCCCTCAACTCTGGACATCAGGTCGGTCAACGGGGCGAGGTCCCCCTCGGTTAGGTCAACCATCACCAGATCGAACCGCCCTTTGGATAGCATCTCCTTTGCCTCGTCCATCTCCCCGGCAGTTTCGATCTCGTGATCATCCCGAAGTATCAACCTGAGGGATTCTCGGACGCTGGGTTCGGGCTCAACGATCAGAATCCTATCCCTCATCCTCTTCCTCTCTCCTTTCATAGGCCATAACTCTATTTCTGCCCATCTCTTTGGCCCAATAGCACGCTTTATCGGCCTTTTCGACCAGTTCCTCCGCCCCGATGGCATCCTCGGGGAAGGAGGCTACGCCACCACTCATCGTCACCTTCCCTTTAGGCATCACCTCCTCGCCCTTAAAGTGATGGTTTTCCACCTCCCTCACACATCTCCAGGCGAACCGTTCCGCGTTCTCCTTCGTCGTTCCTGGGAGGATAATAGTGAATTCATCACCCCCATATCTGGCGACTATATCGGTGCTGCGTCTGTTACTTTCAAGGATTTTAGCTATATCCTTGAGCAGTTGATCGCCTTTCAGGTGTCCATGTGTGTCGTTGTAATATTTGAAGTTATCCAGATCGAACATCACCAGCGATAGCGTTCCGCCCTTGTTTATCTCCCGTCCCATAAGGTCCCGGAAGTATCTCTGATTGTAGAGGCCGGTGAGGGGATCTCTTACCGCCATCTCGTAGAGCTCCTGATGTTTCCTGATGGCTTCCTTTAGTTCTCTTTCGAGCGACCGTTTGGTGAGAGCGTTCTTGACCGCCAGGGATATCCGGCTCAGTTCAGCCGGCTTAACTATGAAGTCATAAGCGCCTTCTCTAACGGCTTCTACTATGAGATCTATCGTGCCATAGGCGGTTATGATGATAACCTCGACATTTGGATCCTTCGACTTCGCCTTTTTGAGTATCTCGATCCCGCTCATCTCGGGCAGTTTAAGATCGGTGAGTATGACCTCATATTGATTTCTCCTGAGGAGGTCCAAAGCCTCAGTTCCGCTGGAGGCTCCATCCACATTATATCCCTCTTCGCTCAGCGTCTCGATGAACAGTTGAAGCACCAATTTATCGTCATCTACCACCAGGATCCTGGCCATGGTTGGACTCCTTCACCCGGACTGCTTTTTAAGGCCGTATTTTTTGATCTTGTTATATAGCGTCACCCTATCTATTCCTAAAATCTCAGCCGATCTGGTTATGTTCCAGCCGTTTTGGTCTAACACGTATTTTATATGTTCTCTCTCCATAGCAGCAAGTGACATATCCCCACTTGGCGGCAGCCGGCGTTTCTGTCTGCCCGTTTCTATCAGATAATCCGGCAGATCATCGGGCGTTATAAGATTTGTCCTGCTCAGCACGCAACCTGACTCTATCACGTTTTCAAGCTCTCTGATGTTGCCCGGCCAATCGTAGGAGAGGAGGATCTTCATCGTCTCAGGTGTCACCTCCTTATTCGGACCGTATTTCCGCAGGAAGTGGTGAACGAGCAACGGTATATCCTCCTTACGCTCCCTCAGGGGAGGAAGTTTGATGTTGACCACGTTCAACCTGTAGTACAGATCCTGTCTGAACCTCCCCTCCTCGACGGCCCTTTGCAGATCGGTATTTGTAGCAGCTATAACTCTGGCATCGGTTTTCAGCACCTTCGGGCTACCGACCCTTTGGAACTCCCCGTTTTGCAACACGCGCAGCAGTTTAACTTGAAGATGGGGAGACATCTCTCCGATCTCGTCCAGGAATATGGTTCCGCCGTTCGCCATCTCAAAGCTTCCTATCTCTCGCCTGTAGGCTCCTGTGAATGCGCCTTTTTCATGTCCGAAAAGTTCGCTTTCGAGGAGATTTTCCGGTATTGCGCCGCAATTGACGGGGACGAACATGCCGTCCTTACGATGACTGTTCTCGTGAATCGCCCTTGCTACCAGTTCCTTGCCGGTTCCCGTCTCCCCCGTTATAAGGACTGTGATATCGCTTTTCGCCACCGCCGCTATCTTGTCGAACACCTCTTGCATCTTAGGGCTTTTGCCGACGATGTTATATCTGAGTTTTTTCTCCAGCTCCCTCCGCAGATACAGGTTTTCTCTGATCAGTCTCCCGCGTTCGATCGCCCTTCTGACCTTAAGCTCCATCTCATCGGGTGACTGGATCGGCTTACCTATATAATCATACGCCCCCAGTTTCATAGCTTCAACGGCGGATTCGACGCTGCCGTAAGCGGTCAGGACTATCACCTGTGTGCCGGGGGATATGTCGTTTACATGCTTTAAAAGCTCTATGCCATCCATCTTCGGCATTCTCAGATCGGTGATCACCAGATCGTAGACCTCATCCCTTAACATCTTCAGGGCATCTAAAGCGGATGCGGCCGTATCCACTCGATATTCGGGCTCCAAGAGCTCCTTGAGATACTCCCTCATCAGCTTCTCATCGTCAACCACCAGTATCCGTTCCTCGCTCATCCCGATTCACCTCCATGGATGATGGGAAGCTTCAACACGAAGGTGGCTCCGCCGCCCTTTCGGTCCCTGACCGATATAGTTCCGCCATGAGCTTCAACTATACGGTGGACGATCGCCAGACCTAATCCCGTGCCCGTGTCTTTCGTCGTGAAGAAGGGATTGAAGATCCTTTCCTTCACCTCATCCGGTATGCCCGGCCCGGTGTCTGAGATCTCCACGACGACCGTTTCCCCGGGAGGGAGAAGCATCTGGCGACCTTCGAATATCGATTTGAAGGGTTTATTCCACGGATATGTCCTGACGAATATCGTTCCGCCGTCGGGCATGGCCTCGGCGGCGTTGATAAGGAGGTTCCTGAAGACCTGTTTCATCTGCTCGACATCCAGTTCCACCTCGCCGATACGATCTGAGAAGTCCGTCTCCACGTTTATGTTTTCAAATCCCTCTAATGATGTGAGGATGCAGCTTTTTATCAACGTGTGAAGGTCGGCTTTCATAAAGACCGGTTTGATCGGGCGGGCATAGGCCAGAAAGTCGTTGACGATCTTCTCGATGCTGCTCACCCCTTCGATGATAAACTCCGCGTGTCGTCTGATCGATTCATCCTGGGCCCTTCTCTGTATGAGAGAGGCGAACCCCTTTATCCCTCCCAGCGGGTTTCTGATCTCATGAGCCACCTCGGCGGCCATCTCACCCATAGCGATCAGCCTTTCCTGCCGTTGCAGCAGAGCTTCCCTTTCCTTTATCTCGCTCATATCCCTGAAGATCTCAACGGCTCCGAGCACCTCACCACCTGATTTCCCCTGAATCAGGTAAACGCTCACCCCCGCCGGTATCTCCTCGCCCGATTTCGTCTTTACAGTTATGTCTATTCGCTCAACCGGTCGGCGTTCCTTGATCGCTTTGAGGAGAGGGCTTTCACCCTGATGGATCTGAATCTGCTCATCTATCTTCAACCCCCTCAGCTCCTCGGCGGTGTATCCCAAGATCTGTTCGGCCGATTCATTCATAGACTTCATCCTTCCTTCTATATCGGTCACTATCATCCCACTCTTTATGCTGTTGACGAGTAGATCCGCATAATCCTCCATATCGGCCAGCTCGACCTCTACCCTTCGCTTCTCCTCCCCTATAAGGCCTAAGAAAAAGGAGGATATGACGGCGATCGCCGATCGTTGGATGTAAAGCCCGATCTCCCCCGGAAGACAGAAGGGGAGATAGAGAAGGACGGATACGAACGCCGCCGTGAAGCTCCCTCGCACTCCGTAATCTAACGCTCCCATCGCCAACAGCGGAAAGACCATATAATAAAACAGCCTGGTTTCGGCTCCAAAGGACCATGTTAACCCTACAAGCCCCACCAAATGAACGGCGTAAAGGGATCTGGCCAGGTCCTTCCTCTCCCTAACGCGGGGATGAACCAGCCAGAAAAGACCATTCACGAGGGCAAAAGCGACCAACTCCCACCATCTCAGCTCTGTGACGGCGATCCAAATGAAGATAAACAGCGAGGTCGTAACCCCGAACAGCAAAAGCCGAAGCTTATAGCCTCTAACCCTCAGCTCATAAATCATCCTTTAACCTTTTTCAGCCTTCAAGCTGTGAAATGACGATATTAAGATACCTGAAACTGAGGAAAAGGTCAAGGTTGAAATCCGTTTAGAGGTGATGTAACATAAGCGTCTGTCAACATGATGGTAAGGAGGGTTCAAATGTCGAGAAAGCTCAAAGTCGGGATAATCGGGTGCGGCGGTCGAGGGAACGCCCATGCTCAGGGATATAAGGCTTCGAATGATGTCGAGATCGTCGCCTGCGCCGATCCCGTCCGCGAGAAGGCGGAGGCGATGGCCGAGAAATTCGGCATACCGCATATCTACGAGGATTACCGCCAGATGCTGGATAAGGAGAAGCCCGATATCGTCAGCGTCTGCACGTGGACGGGACTTCATGCACGGATGATCTTCGACGCCGTCGATGCCGGTGTCAGAGCAATCCATGCTGAAAAACCGATGGCACCCACATGGGGCGAATCGAAGGCGATATACGAGAGGTGTAAATCCAACAACGTCATGATAACCTTCTGCCATCAGAGACGGTTTGAGGCCCGATTTATCAGGGCCAAGGAACTGGCCCATGACGGAACGATAGGACAACTCTACAGGGTGGAAGGATACTGTTCCAACCTCTTCGACTGGGGCACACACTGGTTCGATATGTTCTTCTTCTACAATGACGATCAGCCCGCAAAATGGGTGATGGGGCAGATAGACTGCTCTGAGGTGAGGAAGGTCTTCGGCGTTCCGGTTGAGAGATACGGTCTCTCTTACATCGTGTGGCAGAACGGGTTGACAGGGCTACTTGTAACAGGAGGCGATGGCAGCGGTATCTGTCAGAACAGACTCATCGGAACCAAAGGGGTTATAGAGGTCGGGGCGCCCAAAGGGCCGGCCCTAAGGGTGTTAAGCGAGGGTAAGGAATGGGTTGTTCCGGACCTTAGCGGCATAACACCGCCTCACAACGCCACGGTGCTTTCGGTTCTGGACCTTATAGATGCTCTTAAGACCGGCCGTGAACCGGAGCTCAGCGGAAGGAAGGCTCTCCAGGCGACCGAGCTGATCTTTGCCACATATGAATCGGCCAGGAGAAGGGCACGGATCTATCTGCCTCTGGATATCGAAGATTCGCCTCTGCTCTCTATGCTCGAATCGGGCGTGGTGGGGCCGAAGAAGAGGACATCTTGAACCGGAAATCGAGAGGTGATATAATCTTAGCGCAAGGAAAACCTTAAGGAGGGAGGAAATGGCAAGGCCAGTGACGCTATTTACCGGCCAGTGGGCCGACATGCCGCTCGAGGAGCTCGCCCAAAAGGCGAGCGAGTGGGGATATGACGGTTTGGAACTCGCCTGTTGGGGAGACCACTTCGATGTGGAAAAGGCCGCCGAAGATCCAAGCTACTGTGAACAGAGAAAGGAACTCCTGGCCAAATACGGTCTTAAGGTGTGGGCCATAAGCAATCATCTCACCGGACAGATGGTCCTCGATCCCAATGACAAACGGTCAGATGACTGGGTTCCGGATGAGTGCAAGGGCGATCCGGAGAAAAAAAGGGAGTGGGCGATAGAACATATGAAGAAAGCGGCCGTAGCTGCCAAGAACCTGGGTGTTAAGGTCGTCAACGGATTCACCGGCTCACCCATATGGCATCTCATCTACTCCTTCCCGCCCGTTGATCCGGCCGATATTGAGGCGGGGTTTGAGATGCTGGCCGAGAAGTGGAACCCCATCCTGGACGTGTTCAAGGAATGCGATGTGAAGTTCGCCCTGGAGGTACATCCGACTGAGATAGCCTTCGACCTCTACACGGCGGAGAAAGCGCTTGAAACCCTCAATTACAGGCCGGAGTTCGGTTTCAATTTCGATCCCAGTCACCTACATTGGCAGGGCGTCGATCCGGTCAAGTTCATCAAAAAGTTCAGCGATAGGATTTATCACGTCCATGTCAAGGACGCGAAGGTAACCCTCGACGGATACAGCGGTATACTTTCCTCTCACCTCAATTTTGGAGATCCCAGAAGGGGATGGGACTTCCGATCGCCGGGAAGAGGTGAGATCAACTTTGAGGAGATCATCAGGGCGTTGAATCAGATCGGATACGATGGGCCGCTTTCCGTGGAATGGGAGGATAGCGGCATGGATCGAGAACACGGCGCCAAGGAAGCCTGTGAATTTGTCAGGAGGTTGGACTTCGAGCCGTCCAGAGTTGCCTTTGATGCCGCCTTTGAAAGATAATCACATCGATGCGGTCGGCCTCAAAGCCGGCCGCGTCAATCAAGGCTCCTGTAGATCCACCTCACCAGGAATTCGTCACGTCCATCATCGCCCATCCATATCTTGAAGTTATTCTGAGACTCCAGCGATCTGTACGTCTCCCTTGTCCAGAAGAAGATCTCCTCTGCCTCCTCCTCGCTCATCCGAGCACCGCTTCCGTTGAGAGGGTTCATCAAAAGGAGGGGTCTCGGCGCACACAGGGAAGCCACGTGTGGTATATCCGCATGCCGCGTGATATTGGGGAGAAAGACGGACATCGGGAAGACATCCGAGAACTTATCGGGGTATAGGAAGCTACCCAGCATGTCCAAGGATGCGGCGGCTGTTATCCTCTCATCCAATGCGGCGCAAAACAAGGCGATCAGTCCGCCGATGCCTCCCCCGATGCAGGCAATTCTGTTGGGATCGATCCTCACCTGATTGACCATATAATCGATTCCACGAAGCACATCCCACACGCACATCCCTAAGTAGGGTTTCCCGAGGAAGGTGGAGTTCTGGAAATACTGATAATCCTCAACCCCAACCGCCTCCGCTTTCTCCCACCTGGTCTCTCCAACTCCCCTTTGATCTAAGAGCATAACGATATGCCCGTTCTCGACGAGTTTCTCCGGCAGCCCACTTCTAAAGGCCGCTTCCTTACCCTCGTGGTGGATCTGAACGACGAGCGGCCTGGGCTTTCGTCTTCGCTTGGGGATGAGGAGCAGGACGGGTATGATCACCCCACCTTCGCTGTTATAGGTCATCTTCTCGAGCACATATCCCTCAAAGCTCACCCTGTCTACCAGCCTGACGTTAAGCCTTGATCGTCTGGGGAATCCCCTGAACACCTCATGGATGATTTGATCCCTCATAAGCTCGCGCTGTCTCAGCCAGATCGACCCGTTGGGAGGTGGTCCGATCTTCGATATGTTGATCTTGGCCGTTTTATATGCCAGGGAGGGAAGGCTCTCCGCGTTCGGGGGCATACCCTGATCGTCGAGACACAGGAGCATCTTGGGCTCCTCAGGGGTGATCTGGGGTTCTGAAGGATCGGGGTGTTGAATCCCTTTAAGCCATCTATCGAACCAGGCGTACATCGCCTGCCGCATCTCTCTGTTGTATCCGTGCTCCGATTCAACCGGATAAAGTTCGATCCTATCGCCCGCCCCTAGTAGTTCATAGATCTCCTTCACCTTCGGGAAGGTTTTCTCCACGACATCCTTAAATCTGAAATGTGATGCTTGATCGTGGACAGCACTCACTATGAGGAGAGGTCTGGGGGCTATCAGGGAGAGGATGTCAGCCTGCTCGGCGTATCTCATCACTCCGGGGACCATCTCACACACGCAACAGGGGCCGTCCAGATAACCCTCATAGCTTCCAACACCGCATACAGGCACGGCAACTTTAATCCTTTCATCCAGTGCGGCCAGATAATAGGTCTGATTGCCCCCGCCGGAAGCTCCCGTGCATCCGATTCTCTCGGGATCGACCTCGTCAAGTGACCGGAGATAATCTATCGCTCGCATATTATCCCACACCTGCATTCCCTGTAATGTCATCCCCGCGGGGAAAACCTGAGCGCCGAGCTGCACGCCGTGATACGTTATCCCACGATATGCTCTCTCTCCGGAGCCTATCGAATCGAGGCATAGGACGACATATCCCCTTTTGGCAAGGGCGATGTTTCGCGTCTGAACGATAGGGTTAGTTTTAGCGCCGTTGAAGTGGCCATGTACGCTAAGGATGGCGGGCGCAGGGGCGTGTAGGTCGATCGGCAGATACAGGTTAGCCGTAACGAATAGGTTCGGGCGGGATTGAAAGATAAGCTTGCGAATCAGATATCCATCCCTCCTTATCTCCCCCAAGATCCTCGGTTCGAGCGATGTCCGCTCATCCGGTAGCTCCCCCAATGACAGAAGCAGATAGGATCTTAACTTCTCGCGATGTCTATCCCAATCCTCCTTGGTTTTGACCCGGACAAATTCGGAGGCGAAAAGCTTCATAAGCTTTCTGAAATATCTGGGCATCACCTCTCCGTCCGGTTCACCCAGGACTTCGAGGGGATAATCGCCTTCCATTTAGCCTCTCCCAAGGATCTTTAAGCGTCGGATAATATACCACAATTTGGATCGATATATCAAGCCCCTTTGTAAGGCAAAGGCTAGCCTAACATTATCGTCAGAAACGCCGTTATGGCGTTGAAAGAGAAACCTCCTCCGGGCCCGGCGTCTATGGCAAACTTTATCGTAACACAGGAGCGAGGACTACGTCAAGCGCAACATCTCCAAGAACTCGAGAGCTCACATTGACTTTTCCTGGGATCTGGGATATCCTAAATAATACAAAACGCTCATATTCCCCTTGAGTGTAGCGGTTATCTATGAGTAGGAGCGAGGAGAAGGGAAATCCGTTGCACGTTCAACGTTTAACGTTGTAACGTTTTCCATCCCGGTTCCTCGTTCCTTTTCGCCCTGAGAAATAAGCACTTCTGACCTCTCAGATCTCCGCTACACTTAACGGTAATATGAGCGATACAAAGACATCAGGAGGTAAATGGGATAATGATCAGAAGCATATTGGTATCTGTCGGTAATGCTAAACATGAGGTGGCCGCTTTCGAATACGCCTTAAACCTGGCGAAAGGATTAAACGCCTTCTTGGTATGCGTTGCCTTTCCGGGCGAGATTGATGATGAAGAGAACTTTAATCCCGATCTCCTAGCCGCGGAAACCTTCGTGACCGTCAGGGAGGAATGTCAAGAAGCCGGCGTCAGGTTCGAGACAACCGTCGTTCCAGGAAAGCGAGCGCCGGAGATCTGCCGTATGGGCAGGATGGTAGATTTGATCGTGGTCGGAATGCCGGAGGAGATAAAGACCAAAGGATTAGAGCTGGTCTATAACGAAATAGATGAGATCTTGATCGACAGCAGCAAACCGGTGCTGGTGGTTCATGAGAGCTGCCTCGAACTGACGCGCGCCCTGATCGTGCACAGGGGAGATAATTACTCGGATAGGGCTTTGGAACTCGCAACGGAGCTCAGCGAAAGGCTCGGCGTCGAACTGACGGGACTTGCCATCGCCGATACCGTCCCGGAATCGAACAGCATCGCCAAAGATATGCTCACGTATTTCAGATTCAGAGGGATCGATGTCGAGGTTGATACGGAGCTGGGCTTCACAGTGGCCAACATAATCGAGACGGCCGATAGCAAAGAGTGTGATCTGATCGCCCTTGGGGCCAGCCGGCGCGGCAAGCTCTATGAGGCGATCTTCAACAGCACCACCGACACGGTGGCGAAGCTGGCTAACAGAGCGGTATTGGTGTGCAAGTAAAACCTTTAAGGCTTCTGACAGCGGTATTAGCCTTAGCTCTAGCCGCCTTTTTGGTATCGAAGGTTCAATTCGGGGAGATCGCGAGAGCCTTCAGGTCACTTTCCCTGACCACTGCTTTCTTCGGCCTTCTGATCTATCTCACCCTTAATATGGTTAAGGCGATCAGGTTCAGCCTGTTATTGAAGAGGGAGATCTCGCCGGCGAGGCTCTTCCCCGTGATGTTGCTCTACAGTTTCTGGTCGAATCTGTTGCCGATGAGAGCGGGCGACCTATCCTATCTCTACATGGTCAAAGCCGGAAATGGAATCAAGCTTACAAGAGGTCTCTCATCACTACTCATCGGCAGCGTGGTGGACGCATCGCTGAATTTGATGCTCCTGTTGGCTTTGGGGTTCTATTTCGTGGGTGAACTTGAGGAGGCTGCCTCCCTGGCGACGCTCTTCATCATCCCCCTGGGTTTCGTTCTGTTTCTTCTCGGATCGCTCGGCCTGCTTTGGGTTAAGGGGGCTAAGCTGGCCATGTGGTTCAGGGATAGGAGATGGCCATCGAGGATGGTTTTCGATAGGATAGCGGATCTACTGGAGGAGATCGGTCGGTTTCGATCGCGCGAGATCCTGCTTGGGATAGCGCCGATCTCATCGGTCGCCCTCGGGATCAGACTTTTCCTCCAATGTTATCTGGTAGATGGGATGAAATTTAACTTCGGATGGCTGAAGGTCATCTTTGCTTTGTCGTTCACCGGGTTTCTCAACCTCATCCCGATTCAAAGCATAGCCGGGTTGGGGACGGTAGAGGCGCCGTGGAGCTGGGCCCTCGTCAGCCTCGGCGAGGAAAGCGGGAGAGCGATCGCATCGGGGTTCAGCCTTCACGGCATTATCATCGGATACTCGTTGATATGCGGTGGACTCGGTTTTACGATGAGAAGGTTGATCGACCATGAGAGGATACGATCTGGTTGAAATCGAGAAAAGGGAAACGTGGGATGGATTCGTCCGGATGTGTCCCTATTCCACGCCCTTCAACTCCTGGTCATGGCGATGCGCGTTGTCGGAACGGTTCGTCGGCATGGTACCGTACTATTTCCTCATGAGGGGTAACGGTGAAAACCTTGTCGCCATACCGATCTTCCTCTTCCGTCCGTTTCCAACCTTCAAATCGGCCCTCTCCATGCCATGGAACCTCTTCGGCGGGCCGATGGTGAGGGGAGACCTGCTTGAAGATACGGATCTGATCCGATCCTCGATCGCCGCGATGGAGCGGATCGCCCGTCAAAACGGGGCATATGAGCTTATCATCACAAGACCGCCGCTTTCTCTTGAAAGCTTAAGGACGGAACTTCAGAGGTGGGCGGATCAATCGGAGGGGAAATTCACACATCTCCTCAGGCTTGATCCCGATTTCGAGAGGATATGGAGATCATATAACCCTAGGGTTAGAACCGCCGTTAGAAAGGCGAACAGGCTCAGCGTAAGGTGGTCTAGGACGAAATCCGAAGATAAATTAAGGGAGTTCTATAGGATATATCTGAAGGCGATGCTTCGATTCAGAAGTCCACCCAAGCCATATGAGCTGCTCAGATACGTCCAGACCAGCCCGATAGGCGATCTGATCGTCGCCGAGGTGGAGGGGAAGGTCATCGCCGGATTGCTCTTTCTGACCTTCGGCAAGACCATAACGCTCTGGTGTGGAGCCTCATTGCGTGAGTTCAGATCCTATAGGCCCAACAACCTGATCTTCAACGAGGTGATAAAGTGGGGCTGCCAGAACGGATACGAGTGGGTCGATTTCGGCGCGTCGCCTCCCGAAAACCGAGGACTGGTGGCCTTCAAAGAGGAATGGGGGGCGGTGAGATTTGATTTCGAGATCTATCATAAGGTCTTCTCGCCGGCCAAAAAGAGGGTATGGGAGAGAATCGAGCCTGATCTGAGAAGATTTTACTCGCTCCTACAATCGACCAAGGCGAAATTAAAAGGGAAAGGCGATCGGTAGGTGTCCGCTATGAGACCGTCCCCTGTCTCCTCATGGGAATACGCTTGACTTTTCCGCTCAGTTCTTATATTATATCCTTTGCTATGGGTATCAAGATCGTCGAGATCAAGCCCGACCCAAGGCATAGATCACGCTGGATGATCACCCTGGAGGACGGCAGCCGGTTCAATCTGGACGAGAACCTCATGGTTAAACATGGGTTGCGAGTGGGGGTGGAGATAGATGCCGATGCCATTCGTGAGGTGGCACGTGAGGACGAGTTGCACAGGGCGAAGAATTATGCCTTCGATCTCCTCGTCTGCCGGGATTACACGGCCCGCCAGATGACCAGAAAGCTGGCGAGCAAAGGGTTCTCCACCGAGGCCATCAACACGACGATCGATGCCCTCAAAAGAATGGGTTATATCAGGGATGAACGATATGCCCGAAACTGGGTCTCGTCCAGGCTCAGAAACAATCCGAGGGGGAGATCGCTTCTCAAGGCCGAGCTGCTCAGAAGGGGGATAGACAAATCCACAGTCGATAGGGTCCTGGATGAGATAGATGAGTCCACCGAATATCAGGCTGCTCTCAAAGCCGCCAGGGCTCAGGCGAGAAAGCATTATTCCAAACTCAATAAGGTCGTGGCCAGGAGAAGGCTTTACGGCTTCCTGACAAGACGTGGCTTTGAGCTTGAGCTGGTGAAAAAAGTCATCGATGAGGTCCTGGAGGAAGAGGAGGAATGAAGGGAAACGAGGTCAGATCGAGCTTCCTTGATTTTTTCAGATCAAAAGGACATACGATCGTCCCGAGCGACTCGCTCATACCGGCAAACGATCCGACTCTGCTTTTCACAAACGCGGGGATGAATCAGTTTAAGGATGTCTTCCTCGGCACGGGGAAACGGAGCTACAGGCGAGCCGCGAACTCGCAGAAGTGCATCCGCGTCAGCGGGAAGCATAACGATCTGGAACAAGTGGGACATGACACCTATCATCACACCTTCTTTGAGATGCTCGGCAACTGGTCCTTCGGGGATTACTACAAGAGGGAGGCGATCCAGTTCGCGTGGGAGCTGTTGACGGAGGTGTGGAAGATACCCAAGGAGAAGCTCTGGGCAACTGTCTATGAGGAGGATGATGAATCGGAGGAATACTGGTATCAGGAGACCGATATCCTGAAAGGCAGGGTGCTCAGGTTCGGGGCAGAGGATAACTTCTGGGAGATGGGTGAGACGGGTCCCTGCGGGCCGTGCTCCGAGATCCACATAGATCTCGGCCCTGACGCCTGTCAGAATGACGATCCAGACCACGTGTGCGGTGTCAATACCGGATGTCCAAGATTCGTTGAGCTTTGGAACCTCGTCTTCATGCAGTATAATCGAAACGAGAGGGGCGAACTCGAACCGCTGCCTGAAAGGCACGTGGACACGGGAATGGGGCTCGAAAGGATTGTTGCCGTGTTGCAGGATAGACGGGATGATTATCTCACCGATCTCTTCATGCCGATCGTGGAGATGATCTGTGAATTGAGCGGATATGAGTATCACAGCGACAGCCGGGGCACGCCGCATCGCGTTCTGGCTGATCACTCCAGATGCGCGGCCTTCGCCATCGCCGATGGGGTCATGCCGTCCAACGAAGGGCGAGGATACGTGATCAGACGGATCATCCGACGTGCTATCCTCTACGGCAAGAGGATCGGTATGGATAAACCCTTCATATGGAGATTGGTCGAGCCGATTCAACTCATCATGGGTGATGCCTATCCCGAGGTACGGGAACGAAGGGAGTTTATAGAGAGGATCATCAAATCCGAGGAGGAGAGGTTCCACAGAACCCTGGACAGAGGGTTGGAGATCCTGGAGGAGGAGCTGGAGAGGCTTAAAGCTGAAGGCGGAAAGGTCATACCGGGCAGGAAGGCGTTTGAGTTATATGACACCTATGGTTTCCCCCTGGATCTGACACAGCTCATAGCGCGTGAAAGGGGTTTTGTGGTGGACGAGATGGGCTTTAGAAGGGCGATGGACGAACAGAGGGAGAGAGGACGCGCGTCATGGCGGGGGGATGTGGATTACACAAAGGCTTCAGTTTACGCCGACGTGCTCAAGGAGTTCGGCCCAACACAGTTCATCGGGTATGAAACCCTCAACGCGACGGCAAAAGTCGTGGCGCTTATACGTTCAGGCGAGATGATCTCCTCAGCTTCCAGGGGTAAGGAGGTGGAGGTCGTCCTCGATAGAACCCCGTTCTACGGCGAGGCAGGAGGACAGGTGGGCGATAAGGGAAGAATGATCTCCGAGAGGGCCGTCATCGAGGTGATCGATGCCTTCAGGCCGTCGCCTGATCTCATCGTTCATAGATGCAGAATTCTCGAAGGCGAACTCTTGGCCGGAGATGAGGTTAAGGCACAGGTTAACGAGTGGGATCGTTTGGAGACCGCCAGGGCTCACACCGCCACTCATCTACTGCATGCCGCCCTGCGTAAGGTTCTAGGCGAGCACGCGAGGCAGTCTGGATCGCTCGTCGAGCCCGGAAGGTTGAGGTTCGACTTCTCGCATTACGAAGCTCTATCCCAGGAGGAGCTCTTCGAGATCGAAAGGACGGTCAACCGATGGATAATGCAGGATATGCCGGTGAACGCCAGTGTGATGAGGTTGGAGGAGGCGAGGGAGAAAGGCGCTATAGCCTTGTTCGGCGAGAAATACGGGGAGATGGTCAGGGTTATAACCATAGGGAACATAAGCTCAGAACTCTGCGGCGGAACCCACCTCAGACGGACAGGACAGATAGGGCTCTTTAAAATCGTCTCCGAGGGAAGCATCGCCGCCGGAATCAGACGCATCGAGGCCGTCGTAGGCGAAAAGGCGTATCTGCTGCAACGGGAGATCGATCTCCAGCTCGGCAGATTAGCTGAACTCCTGAAAGTCAAACGCGAGGAGGTGGTCGGGAGGGTTGAAAGGCTGCTGGAGGAGACCAGGGAACTGCGCAAGGAGATATCGCGGCTGGAGTCGAAAATGGCTTCCTCCCAGGTGAGTGAGCTTCTCGGCTCAGTCCAGGAGATAGAAGGGGTCAAATTGGTCACACACGCTTTCTCCGGGGTGCCCGTTGAGAGGCTGAGGAGCATGGTGGACGAGATCAAGAACCGGATGGGATCGGTCGTGACGGTGCTGGGATCAGACCTGGGCGGGAAGGTCGTCTTCGTCGCCGGGGTCACCCCTGATCTGGTGAGGAGAGGCATCAAAGCCGGTGATATCGTCAGGGAGGTAGCCAAGATAACCGGCGGCGGCGGTGGAGGCAGGCCCGAGATGGCGCAGGCGGGAGGGAGAGACCCCTCGAAGCTCACCCAGGCCCTGGAGGCCGCGCCGCAGATCCTGCGCAGGCTTATCAGATCCGGCGATTGAGCCGAAATAATATTAAAGAGCGATCGGCAGCTATCAGCATTCAGTTAAAGCTGGTAGCTAATAGCTGAGAGCTAAAAGGATTTGGGAGAGTGAGATGCTAATCGGTATCCTGATAGTATGCGCTATACTGTGCCTCTTGGCGCTAATAGGGCTTGTGCTCTATCTCACCTTGGCCCTGTTGCCCAGGATAAAAAACACGATCGATTCCGTGCGGCAGACCGTTGAGGAGATCAAGGGGGAGATACCGAAGGTCGAGGAGACCATTAAAAACGTCGACGAGACCATCTCAGCTATATCGGCTCAGGTGGAGCCCATGGCGGGGAACCTCAGACAGATGACGGAACGGATTGGGGAGGTTGTCAGCAGGATCGAGATGACCGCCGAAAAGGCCGCCCAGTTCTCGGACGAAACGATAGATAAAGCCAAGTTCTACAGGGATAAGCTGTTCGAACCGGCCGTGGAGATCATCAGCTTCTGGAGGGCGTTGAAGGCCGGCGGATCGGTCGTGGCAGAGGAGATCTCCAAAATAAGGGCAAAAAGGAAAGGTGGAGGTGAATGATATGGATGAGGGAAAGGGATGTGGCACGGCGATATTCATCGCATTTATCGCCGGCGGACTGATCGGGGCAGGATTAACCCTGCTGTTCGCCCCATCTTCCGGCGGGGAGACGCGTAGAAAGATCAAAGAGACGACCCTCGACGTTAAGGAGAAGGCGATCAACAAGGTAGAGACCGCCAAGGAGACCTTAGAGGAGGCGGTCGACGAGATCAAGACCACCGTCAAGGCCGCCGTCGAGGCGGGGAAGGAGACGTTTAAAAAGACCAAGGAGGAGCTGGAGAAGGAGGCCGAGGAGGCTTAATCCTCACCGTTACGAGAGCCGCCGGGAAAGCCCATCCTTTTAAGGGTGGGATGAAAGTATGCAGCGGACCGCAATGCAGCTATTAACATCGCTGCCGTAGGAGCATGTCTCTTGCGGCAAGGGGGGCCTGATACCGCCCGGCCTAATGGCCAGACTGGGAACGCCGGTTCCCGGCCCGATGGGGTAAAGGACTATACTTCGACGGAGTATAGTTAACCCCCAACCTTTAAAGTTCCCTGTGGGAACCCCACGTGCTTTAGCCGTGGGAGGATGTCAGAGACAGGGCGAGCAGCGATGGGGAAAAGCACCTTATACGTTACTCGCCCGCCTCAGCCACTCGAGAACTTAACCGTTCAGGTTCCTATAAGGCCCCAGATGAAAATGTGAGTGTCCGGAAGGAGCCTCATCGGTCATGATCTCCCATTCCCCTTCCTCCAATGCAGGACCGATGATATCGCCTTTAATCCTACCGGTATCCCGAAACGATCCCAGCCAGGAAGATGGTCGCTCAGAAGGAGAAGGGATCTCCAGGTCATCTCGATAGAGGAGCTGGAAGAGGAGATACCGGATGAGAGGTCATTTGAGGATGAGCTTTTGAGGAGGGAAGCGGAGGAGATATTTTATGATGCGATGGAGGGATTGTGTGAGGATGATAGAGGGATGCTGTGGGGTCGGTTAAGCGGTGAGAGCTATAGGGAATTAAGTAAGCGGTATGGCAAGAGCGTAGGGGCGGTGAAGATGCCCGCGCTTCATCCCGGCAGATATGGTTAGAACCTATGGTCCGGCGACTTACACAACTGCTCGCATGGTCGCTCAAACCGGCCGTGCTTCTGAGGTAACTTCAGATGTGAGACAGGGATAAACAGAAACAGATAGGGGGAAGATCATGGTTAGAAAACCTAGATTTATGATCCTAGGCAGCTATCATATGCCCGAATTTGGGAAAGATGACCTGTATCCTGGAGCGGATTGGGTTCAATACTGGTACGGCAGGAATCTCAAGATCTTCGTAAATCTGACCTGGATCACGGAGCCGGGCGATCGTATCCTGTTGATTATTGGGGCTGGCCATGTCTGGTTGGTTCAGCAGTTTGCAAAGGAATCCGGGTATTACATCTTGGAAAGCCCTTTGAAATATCTGAAATCTAATAGTTGAGGTGGACAACATGTCGGGTAAGATAGTCATTATAGGTGCCGGAAGCATCGTATTCTCAAGAGGACTGATATCGGACATCATACTCAACGAAAAGCTCAGGGGATTCACGGTCGGTCTGTGCGACATAGATGAGGAGGCGCTGGAGCTGATATCCGCCTTGGCCCACAGGATGGCCGAGCACAGCAACTCGGAGATCGAGATCGAAAGCTCAACCGAGAGGAGAGATCTGCTGCCGGGAGCGAATTTCGTCATCCAGACGATCGCCATCGGAGGCAAAGAGGCATGGGAAAAGGACATAGAGATACCTCTGAAACACGGAGTACTCCAAACGGTCGGCGATACGATGGGGCCAGGGGGGATATCCCGGGCCCTAAGGGTTATCCCTCATACGCTCGCCATATGCCGCGATATGGAGGAGCTCTGTCCGGAGGCCTGGCTCATAAACTACTCCAACCCCCTCACACCGGTCTGTATGGCGGCCATCAAGGGGAGCAGGATCAAAACCATAGGGCTATGCCACGGCCTCAGGGGCACACAGGGAGCTCTGGCTCAATTTCTGAGCGTGCCTGTAGAACGGACCAGTGTCTTCGCCGCCGGAATAAACCATTTCAATTGGATACTGAGGTTCATGGTGAATGGGGATAACGGGTTTGATATGCTCAGGGAGAAGATCCGTTCTGAGGGAACCCCGGACTGGATGCGAGTGACATTCGAGCTTTTCGAGATATACGACGCCATACCGGTGCCGGGGGACAGACACATAGTTGAGTTCCTACCACATTATCTCACGTCGGGGGATATGATACGAAGATATGGATTCACGCCCATGAAACCCTACGGTCAGAGCAGGGAGTACTGGGAGGAGGTGAGAAGGGATGCAGAGTCGGAGCCGTTCCCGCTGGATAAATACCTCCGTCCCTCCGGCGAGGAGGCGATCGAGATAATAGCCTCGATGGTAGAGGGCTCGCCTCGGCTTTTCGATGCCGTCAATCTCCCCAATGCAGGGTTGATAGGGAACCTGCCGGAGATCGGAGTGGTTGAGGTTCCGGCCGTTGTCGGCTGGTTCGGCGTTAAGGGGGTATCGGTGGGAGAGATCCCCGAGGGCATAGCCTCGCTCATAGCGCCTCGTATCTACGAGCAGGAGTTGATCGCCGAAGCGGCCGCAAAGAGAAGCTATAAGCTCGCCCTTCAGGCAATGATGGCGGACCCGTTGGTGCCGACCCCTCAGGCGGCCAGGAGGATCCTGGATGAGCTTCTCGAAGCGCATGGCGATCTGATCCCGATTTAACCTCCAAATCGCGTCGCCGGAGGTAAAATCAGATCCTGCATCATCAAGGTCATGCCATGTGCCTTGGTCCCTCAATGAAGACCCACGCCCTGGAGCTCGTAAGAAACTGGATGGGAGAGGAGAAGCTATCCTGGAAACCTTAGCCAGAGGTGAACCGCCTGAGGGTCGCAAGTGCTGGACCCTGCAACTGTTAGCCGACAGGTTAGTGGAGCTGAAAGTGATAGAGGGCATCTCGCATGAGACCGTGCGCCAGGTGTTGAAAAAAGGGCTCAAGCCATGACTCGCAAGCCTCTGCCATCCAAGCCGGGGCAGCCTGAGCGATTTGACTACGAGTACAAACGACGCGCACTTGAGATGGACACAGGTCAAAGGCTGCTGTTGTGAGTGAAAGTTAGTTTAAGATCTACTTTACAAAATATCTTGACAAATCCCCCCTCGATGGGCTAATCTTATATGTGAGGCCGAAAGAAAGGAGGAAGAGGAAGATGAGCAAGCTGGCGATAAAAGGCGGACCGAAAGCCGTCCAGACCGACCCGGGAGACATCTTCTCATGGCCCATCATAACAAAGGAGGACGAGGAGGCAGCGCTTGAGGTGTTGCGGGCGGGGAAGATGTCCGGGACCGATGTGACCAGGAAGTTCGAGGAGGAGTTCGCCAAGTGGCATGGGGTGAAGTATGCCCTTGCCCACAACAACGGCACAGCCGCACTTCATGCGGCCATGTTCGGATGCGGGGTCGGAGTCGGCGACGAGATAATCTGCCAGAGCCTCACATACTGGGCTTCCGCTCTGCCGGCGCTGTCGCTCGGCGCCACGATTGTCTTTGCCGAGGTCGATCCCAACACTCTAACTCTCGACCCCAAGGACGTGGAGAGGAGGATAACCGACGGGACCAAGGCTATAGTCGTAGTCCACTACTGCGGTTATCCAACCGACATGGACCCCATAATGGAGGTAGCCGAAAGACACGGCATCAAGGTCATAGAGGACTGTTCCCATGCCCACGGCGGACTCTACAAGGGAAGGCTGGTCGGCACGATCGGGCACGTGGCCGCCTTTTCGCTTATGTCCGGCAAATCCCTGATCGCAGGGGAAGGGGGGATACTGATCACCGACGACAGGGAGATATACGAGAGGGCGGTCGCGTTCGGGCACTATGAGAGGACGCATGAGGTTCTGACCATACCCGAGCTGAAGCGGTTCGCCGGTCTGCCGCTTGGCGGCTACAAATACAGGATGCATCAGATCTCATCGGCTGTTGCGAGGGTGCAACTGAAATACTACAGGGAGAGGATGGAGGAGATACAGAGGGCGATGAACTACTTCTGGGACCTGCTCGAGAGTGTTCCGGGCATAAGGGCGCACCGTCCGCCTAAGGACTCGGGAAGCACGATGGGAGGATGGTATGCGCCGCACGGGCTCTATGTCCCCGAGGAGCTCGGTGGGCTGAGCGTTGAGAGGTTCTGCGAGGCCGTGAGGGCGGAAGGTGTCAGCAGTTGTAATCCGGGGGCGAACTTCCCGCTTCATCTGCATCCGATGCTGAACGAGGCGGATGTATACGGTCATGGCAAACCCACAAGGATAGCGAACGCATCGAGGGACGTCAGACAACCGAAGGGAAGCTTGCCGGTGACGGAGTCTTTGCCCTCGCGCATCTTCAGCATCCCCTGGTTCAAGAAGTTCTATCCGAAAGTCATAGAGGAACACGCCCTTGCGTTCCGCAAGGTCGCCGAGAACGCCGATGAGCTTCTCAAGGACGATTGAGTGGTCACAGGCGACGAAGATTTGAGACATCATAACACCCCAAAACGAAGGGGGAAAGGGCAGGAGCTGTTTGCCGATCATTCCTCAATCAACTTAGAGACTCCTCCTGCCCTGCCTCCTAAATTCGGGAGGTAATCGGCGGTGCTGGTAAGGTCATGGGTATCAGCCTGCCTTGTCATCTGGGCATCTCTCCTGCTGATGCTAACCCCGTCCCTTCAAGCGAAAGAGTACGTGCTTTCCTTTGAAGAGCGAAACCGCTATGAAGGCTTGGTAAAGAGATACCCTCGCTTGAAAGGTGCCTATTTTCTCCACGTGCTGGTTGATGGCAAGGAGGTTTATCGTATTGACCTCTCCTCGGGCCCCTTCTGGAACGTGCAGGTTAAGTTCTCGGTAGAAAATCCCGAAAATGTGACCATCTCATTCAGACTTCCTAAGAAGGCCGGCGACCCCATACTTGAAATTGGAAACATCAGGGTCAGAGAGCTGAATGGAGGCGAAGTTGCTTTGAAGGGGAAGTGGGTGGGGAAGGATGTAAAACCGTGGTTTTGGGATTTTGCTCCCCTTCCTGCATTTCGTAATGGCTTCGCCCTCAGACCTGCTTACGGAGCGAAGGATTTTTGTGAGTGGAGCTTCCGAGGCAAGCTCCAGCCGATAGCAAACCTTCAGATTCGCCGACTCTTTGAATACGCCGGTTGTTATCAGGAACTCGGATTTTACGATGACTGGAAGAAGATCTCGTTCAAGCCCCGAAATCCTCAGCCAGGGGATAGGGTAACGATAACGGTAAGGGTGAGAAACGCAGGCGCTCTGGATGCGAAACGGGTGAAGGTTCAGTTGAAGGTTGACGGCAAGGTCATCGGGTCAAAGACAGCCGACATCCCCTCTATGAAGGAAGTTCCTTTCACGTTCACTTGGCGGGCGACCGAGGGCTTTCACTGCTTCGTTGCCTACGCTGATCC
>JAGGXZ010000019.1 GCA_021162805.1 Candidatus Poribacteria bacterium | reverse complement strand
TCCATAAGATAGGATATCATCACTATGGGGAAGAAGATCTCCATTTGTTTTCTCCTTTTACAGTTCCTTTTTAGAGATGATACCTTCTCCCCCTTTCATCTGGCAACCAAAATCTGCGGAACTATAGGATAATGGGGAATTTCTGAGCCCTTTGGGTTCCCCTTGACATTTTACGTCTTAATGATATAATTTTCAGCCGCTTTGGAAGGGATAGCTCTCAGCAGTCAGGAGGAACGGGAAGAGATGAAAAAAGGGTTTGGCCCGCACTTGATTCTGGATGGGTATGAGTGCAACAGAGAGAAGCTCTCAGACCTCGATTTCATATACCGATTTCTGGACGTCCTTCCGGAGAAGATCGAGATGAGCAAGATCGCCCCTCCATATGTGACCCGATATACCGCCGGTAAACCGGAAGATTGGGGCATATCGGGGTTCGTCATAATCGCCGAAAGTCACATCAGCATCCATACCTTCCCCGAAAAGCTCTACCTGAGCGTGGACGTCTTCTCATGCAAGCCGTTCGACACGAGTATAGCCATTAAGCTCACCGAGGAATGGTTCGAAATAGGAAGGATGGAGTATCAAGTTCTGGACCGTGGGAGGGACTTCCCGCACGATATCTTCCTGTCCGCAAGGGTGGTCAATAAGGACAGGCAGAAGATCGTGAAACTCGTGAGATAATGACTTATGAGAGGGCCCTGCCCTATAATTTCATGGGTATTGAGGGGCCCTTTTCTAGGTTTGATAACGCTTCCGTTTTGATCCTTCCGGTTCCATATGAGGGGACAACCTGTTATGGCGCTGGAACCAGAAGGGGACCAAAGGCTATAATAGACGCCTCCAGGTCTCTCGAGCTTTACGATGAGGAGATCGGGGAGGAAATCTACAGGTGTGGCATTCATACTCTCCCTGAGATGGAGCCCCTCGTGGAGGGGCCAGCCTTTATGGTCGAGCGGATATCAAGTATCGTTGAAGATCTCTATCAGACCGGTAAGCTTATCGTCCTGCTGGGAGGGGAACATACGATAAGCATCGGCGCGGTAAGGGGAATATCGAGGTATACCGATCTATCCGTACTTCAGATAGATGCGCACGCCGACTTAAGGGACTCCTACCAAGGATCACCTTACAGCCACGCCTGTGTCATGAGAAGGGTAAGGGAGGTTTGCCAGGGAGCTGTTCAAGTAGGCATCAGAAGCATCTCAGCGGAGGAGATGGAGTTCGTTGTAGATAAAAAACTGGAGGACGAAATCTTCTTCATGAAGGACATCATCGGTGATGAGGAATGGAAGGAGAATGTAATCCGGAAACTGGGTCAAAACGTATACATAACAATCGATCTGGACGGACTTGATCCGGCAATAATGCCGGCCGTGGGGACGCCGGAGCCGGGCGGACTGGGGTGGTATGAGGTGTTGTCCCTTCTGAAAGAGGTAGCTGAAGCCAGGAAGGTGGTGGGATTTGACGTTGTGGAGCTGGCACCCGTTCCCGGACTGATCGCTCCCAACGTCCTGGCGGCCAGGCTCATATATAAGCTGATCGGCTATATCCTTTTAAGGGGGTGAATGAGTTGCCGAGGTTGGACCTGGAGAAGTTCAAAAGGCTGTTGTTGGAGGAGAAAAACAAGATCCTCTCAAAGTATGAGGATCAGGAGATAATCAAGGCGGAGGACGAAGGCGCAACCGACATCGCCGATGAGGCGAATGAATCGAATGAGAGGAGGCTCATGCAGAGCTTGGGAGCGAAGGATGCTGCTGCGCTCAGACAGATCAAATATGCCCTTCGAAGGATAGAGGAGGGCACATATGGGATCTGTGCCAAATGCGGACAACCTATCCCCGAAAAGAGGCTTGAGCTGATTCCCTATGCTATGTTCTGCGTGCCATGTCAGGAAAGCGAAGAGAGGAAATCCGGGGGTTTCAGATAAAACCAGCCCTTTTGGAGAGATATGCCGATAACGCATAATCGAAAGGGGTGTGGGTATCCATGAGGACGTAATCGACCGAGCTGGCGCCACACCCCTTTCTATAGGACTCAATAAAGTCTTCTATCCCCTTGAGATATCCGGATCGCAGAGAACCGGCGTCGGTATTCAGTTTCTCTCCCGTCTCGAGATCCCTGAACATCACCGAGCCCTTAAACGGAAAGGTCAGCTCGGAACGATCCATCACGTGAAAGACGATCACCTCATGTTTTGAATGTCTTAAGAGTTTAAGTCCCCTGATTACCATCTGAGGTTCATCGAGGAGGTCCGAGATGAGGATTATCAAACCGCGCCTGACAATTCTCCTCGCCAGCTCCTGAATCGCTTCTCCGATGCTCGTCTTGCCTCCGGGTGAGGCCTCCTCGAGAGCGGTGGTTATGAGATGCAGATGGGAGGATTCTCCTCTAGGTGGGATGTATCTGGCAATAGCGCCATCGAACAGGGCCAATCCGACATAATCCCGTTGTCTGAGCATCAAGTAGCTCAGCGAAGCGGCCAGATAACAGCCGTATTCCAACTTGCTCAAATCTCCGCTCCCATATCCCATTGATCCGCTGGTGTCGAGGAGAATATACGCCTTCAGGTTGGTTTCCTCCTCGAATTTCTTTATGTAAAACCTATCGGATTTCCCGTAAACCTTCCAATCTATATGCTTGATCTCATCGCCGGGCATATATTGTCGGTGCTCGGCGAATTCGACGCTATAACCTTGATATGGGCTCCTATGGAGGCCCGATATAAATCCCTCCACCACTAATCTCGCCACGAGCTCCAATCCCCCGAGTTTTGACAAGGCTGCGGGGTCGAGGAATTTATTATGTCTTTTCCCTTCCGTTCTCATCACAGTATATTGGATATCAGATCAGGATGGGGAGATGGGATGACCTGGCTATCGACGAGCTGTCCGTTTTCGATAGCGTATCTCGATCCCGCCTCCACAGCCGCTCTGACGGAGCTAACGCTTCCGGTCAGGAGTACAAAGGCCTTGCCGCCTAACCCCCTAGCTATTCTCACCTCAATCAACTTCACGCTAGCCGCCTTCGCCGCGAGGTCCGCTGCCACTATTCCGGAAGCCACGGAGAAGGTTTCGATTATACCCAACGCCTTAATTTCCTCGATCTGGGTGGTCGCGCTCAGGGCCGGAAACAGATCCTCATGCACATTCGGAATCACGAGGGTGTCGACTACCACGGCAGATGCAGCGTTGATTCCGGCATCAACGGAGCTTCGAACAGCTGCAACCTCCCCGCCGACTATAGCCACATATTTTCCGGGACAGACGGGAGTTGCCTGTAGAAGTTGAACCGAAGCAGCTTTTACCATAGCGTCGGCGGCCATAATACCCTGTGCTACGCTTTTAAACTCAATCATCCCCACCGCTAGAGGCATCTTTCACCTCAATTCCATAACATCAACGGAAGATATTCTAACAAACTTTCCATCCCCACGCAAGTCCATTTAGCTCCTCCGCCACTTGGCTTTTAAGTTCATCGAGCTCATTAAAGCTTCTCATCCATACTTCTGCGATGCCCGAGGAGGGTAAAGATCAAAGTCAATAGCAGGGGGAGCAGCGATAACGTTCCTATTCCAACTCTCAGGTTCCATCTATCGGCTATTGCGCCGACCATAGCCGGAAATATCATGCCGCCGGCATTTCCTGCTGCACTCAGAAGTGAAAACATCGTTGCCCCGCCCCCTAGAAAGATCTCAGAACTACAGGCAAGCACCGTCGGCCAGAATATCGAGACGAAAAACCCGAGGAGGGAAAAGGAAATCACGACCGACGTTCCGCTTCGAAACAGAGCCGATAGAGCCAGAAGCAACACACATGAGAGAGAAGCGAACCTGAGAATTCCCATCGGATGAGCCCTACCGCCTATCTTGCTCATCGTCATACGGCCAAGTGCCATGGCTGTGCTGAAAAGCACGAGTCCGAACGCGCCGCCGAAACGCGAAAGACCCAATACCTCCTCCAGATATGCCGGTATCCACTGCGCTGCCCCTAGCTCCGTGCCTCCCCCTAACAACATCGCCAGAAGAAGAAGGATGAAGATCGGATGCACCATCAGACCGATCCCGAAGAAGCGTTTGTAATCGGAGGACGGAAGCTCAGGGATAGAGGAGGTAAGATACCCGACTCCGAACAGAAGGGAGGGAAAGATACCGAGCAGATAGACATATCTCCAAAGCAATCCCATCCTCAAAAATAGCGATGCCATAAGGACGGTCAATACGGCACCTATGGAGTAGAAGGCATGGCAGAAATTTATGGCTCTCGTCCTGTTTTCGGGCGTTAGAATACAGATGAGAGGGTTTACGAGGACCTCCAATATGCCGCTACCCATTCCCATCAGAAAGGCTCCGAAAACTAAAACCTGAAAGATAGAGGAGAGAGTACTCATCAGAAGGCCAAAGATTTGGAGAATGGAAGCTGAAATCAGAAAGGGTTTAACACCGAATCTGTCAGCGAGCGGACCGGTCAGGATTATCGTTAATGCAAAGCCCCAAAAGAGAGTTGAAAGCAGCATGCCGCCCTGTGTATCGCTCAGGGAAAAGTCACCTTTTATCGAGGTGAGACAGGTCGGTGGGAGGTTGACCATCACAGCTATAGCTATCATCGAGATATAAGAGCTTATAAGCAGCCGTCGTATCATCAGCGCACCCGAATCGGAAATTTTCTCACCTCATCAGGGGACAGCGTGAGCGATATCCACTCATCACCCTGCCTCCGCCATGAGAATTCCACCGTCCTCTCACTTCCATTGAAAAACAGCACTTCGCCTTCATCTCCCACGGGCGGTTTTACAAGTGAAACGATCTCCTTCGGCAGTATAACTTCGATCGTCGGCATCAGGCCGCCCAGAACCTCTCTGGTACCCAAAAGCAAGGGACCATAGCAGCCCGTCACCGCTCCCTGTCCCCAATTTCGACCATGTCCCGCCGCCACGGAACATATCGCTCCGCCCATATCAGCATGTTCCCTCCCCCCACGAAGTACCCTTCGTGCCATCATCAGCTTTGTGGCCGCGTTTTTAAAAGCGCGCCTGGCATACTCCACGTCGCCTGTTACATGATAGGCGAGCGTTAGGGCTGCTGTTGAGGGCTCGTGGGTGGGTCTGACCGACCCGTCATCCGACCACAGGCCCCAGTAGATCATATCCTTTCGTTTTCCAACCCCCCGCTCTCTTCGACGCCAACTCTGAGGAAATACCATGGCGAGGTCGGAATCGCTCTCAGGTGGAATTCCCTCCAGCACTTTGATCATGCTATCGTCGAGGGAGATATCCTGGAAGGTCCATCGATAATACCACACCGCTGCCGCACCTGGATCGGCATATGGGTCTAGCAGTTCACCGATCAACGGTTCGACCATCTTGCGGGATGCTTCCCTAAACACTTCATCGCCCGATATCAGGAAGAGGTCGCCGAAGGCATAGATCGCTCCGGATGCCAGCAGATTTTCCACCCCTGCCAGCGGGTCGCCCGGGACGTGATGTTGGCTACAGGCCATCTCCCTCTGTTGGGGCGATTTAAGCTCAGATTCATATATACCTTTCCCGTTGGCATCCCACATGACCGGTATCGGGTTATCCCCCGATTCCAAGATAAGATGCGCTCGACGTCTACCATATCGAATCGCCCAGTCCAGATATCTCTCCTTTCCCGTAACCCTATAGGCCGCCAAGGCGATATGTATAAACCTGATGTGCTCCGCCACCTCATAGGAATAACGTGGATCATCATCAACAACTTGCGTCCCCAGATAATAACTTCGAAACCGATCAGCGTTGTAATCATACCATTTCGGTATTTCCTCAACCCAGTTGCCGATGTGATGCGCGGCGTCCTTGAGAAGAGCCCTCGCCCTCTCGTCATAGGGAGCCAACGCCAGATATCTCGGCAGAAACAGAAGAAACGGTTCAGGTCCGTGATGAACATCGGCTTTAGGTGGATATCCGTGAAAGCATCTCTCCCTGACCCACTTGATTAGATCGGCCAGTAGACTTCGGAAATGATCCATAACCTTCCCGTCACCGCTCACCAGATAATGGTGAAACCAGGTCAGGGCGTAATTGGCCTCATCCTCTCCGCCCCCATGTGGTCCGGGCCTATCCATAAGAAGGCTCTGATCCAACCACTTCGATACCTCCCGTCGGAGTCGGAGGTAGCAGTTATAATACTCCTTTATCGGGGACTGCGCGCCTCTAATGGTTGAACACCTCCGATGACATTTAACTCATCTAGCTCTCTATCAGATCTCGCGACGTAAGGGATATATTCCTTGTCCAGCGCTTTCTCATAGTAGTCATCTATCCTCTCCTTATTATCCCCGGAATATCCACTTCCATCGTCGACATAGTCCACAGAAAACACGGGTTTGCCCGCTGCATGGACGGCATCCAGATAGCGTGTTCTCTCGCGGATGATGCTTGGAGGTATAGGATCGACCCCGTCATAAAAGAGATCCTCGGCCGCCCAGCCGGAGATTATATTTAAAAGTGAGCTATCAGAGTTGATCAACCTCTCGCCATTTTGTGGGATTATGTAAAAGCTATCTCCGCTCTTACTCCTGCAATAGCTCGCTATATCCATGATAAAATCTATCATCCTCCTCGCCGCTTCTTCCTCTGAGAGATGGAACCCCTCATTGTTGTTCGGGTTGCTCCAGTATTCAAACTCATCGACCTTATCGAGGTAAACTCCGGAAAAGCCCTGTCCTATGATCTTATCTAGATAGGAAAAGATTATATCTTTCCACCCCTCATCCCAATACCTCACAGCATAATTTCCCTCCCATTCAGGGTTTTCGCCGCCTAACCAGTTTGGAGGAGTTCGATGCCACCTCTCCTGCCAGTAAAACCGGTAATCCTCCGCCTCCCCTATACTTATATAAGCGATAGGGATGATTCCTTGATCCTATTGATTTCCTCCGGGGAATATCTTCCTTCCTCAGATCCGTCCTTCGAGTAGTCCATAACCACGAGTTCAAAATCGGAGGCGATGACCACATCAGGATCGACATTCTGGAGCTGATACGCCCAATTTTTAACCGCCACAGGCCGCCCGAGGTATTCCCCGCCGTTTGGTTGCTCTGAGCATCCACTGATGATCGCCCCTATTACAAATAGAACCTCTATAAAACGGATTTCCTTTTTCATCGCCTCGTCCTAATCCAGTTGAGAAGTGCCTGCAAATTATACACCCTTGTCAAAAGCCCGTCAAACCTTTTCTATTTCCACTCCAGATTCCCTCACCATAAGCGATCTACCTCAAAAGCCTGCTAAGGCCGGATTGAATCGGTATTATATCGGGCATATTTGCCGGTGTTTTTTGACGTTAGGATTTTCCCTCGATGAGTATTGTGAACTCCCCCTTACACTTTCCCGTGCCGAACCTTTCCAACGCTTCCTCGATGCTACCTCTGAATATCTCCTCATACACCTTCGTCAGTTCCCTCGCTATAACCACCCTCCTGTTGCCCATGATCTCAAGCATATCCGAGAGGGTTTTGAGGAGGCGATGGGGTGATTCGTAGAAGATGATCGTTCCCTCCTCCTCGACCAATTGCCTCAGCCTATTTCTTCGCTTCCCGGATTTATGCGGCAGGAACCCCTCAAATACGAAGCGATGAACCGGCAATCCGCTGACGCTAAGAGCGGCCAGAAAAGCGGATGGACCGGGTATCGGGATGACCTCGATTCCCTCCTCCACGCATCGCCGGATCAGCACGTATCCCGGATCGGATATAGCGGGGGTTCCCGAATCGGAGACAAGGGCGACCTTCCTGCCGGATTTCAGCTCCTCTATGATCCACTCGGCCCTTTCCCTCTCGTTATGCTCATGATAGCTTATCAGCCTCTTTCTTATCCCATATCGATCCAGCAGTTTACGCGTATGCCTGGTGTCCTCGGCTACTATGAGATCGACCTCCCTCAGCACCTTGAGCGCCCTGAGGGTTATGTCCTCCAGATTGCCTATAGGTGTTGCGACGACGTAGAGTTTCCCGCCGTTCACTCCTTCACTCACCCCGAAGCCTTTATCAGATCCATAAACTCCGCCCTCGTGGCCCTATCGGTTCTAAATGACCCTAGAACGGCGCTAGTGATCGCCTTGGAGTTCTGTTTCTGAACCCCCCTGCTCATCATGCACAGATGATACGCCTCCATCACCACACCGACCCCCTCCGGCTCCAAGACCCTGTAGAGGGTGTGGGCTATCTGGTGGGTGAGCCTCTCTTGAACCTGGAGCCTTCTGGCGAAGACATCAACCAGCCGTGCCAGCTTGCTCAGGCCGATTATCCTGCCGTTTGGGATATATCCGATATGACACCTGCCGTAAAACGGAAGCAGATGATGTTCGCAGTTCTTTACCAAAATTCCATTTGCTAAAAACGAATGATGAGGGGAACATTCAAAGTTATACATCGTATAGCTTTTCCGTGTAGCTTTCTCCTGCGTTATAGATTCAACACGATAGATCCTTGTGGTGATATCGGCTAATACCCGCTGTAATAGGACGCTCTGAGGTATCGGTTGAAAGCCTCGCTTGAAACCCTTAGCAGTATTTTGAGCTTCGAACCATTTCTTGGAAACATAAAGATAGTTTATTCTGTCGTCTATGCTTCCATCGCTAGCGATAGCACCCAGTACATAACCTAAGGCATAGTTAGGCTCACAGGTATAGGTAGGTCGCTTGAGTTTCCGGCTATGCACGCCGAGCACCATGTCTCCAACCCGTAGTTTACCTGCTGGGACAAATCCCCTGCCAATGACGTAAAGTGGATGATCACCTGTAAGAATAAGCTCACGCTCGTTCGAGAACCGTATGCGAAATCGCTCACGATGCCTGCTCACCGATACAGCAAGAACTTCAGTCTTTACCAGCTTTCTCGTGGTGAGATCCAAAGTAAGCAAACGATCGCCAGGACGAACTGAATGGGCAAAACGATAACCATCCGGCGTGTAGAGGATTGACTTCCCGTGAATGCATAACGAGTAGAACTCTATATCCTTCACGATCACCATGTCGTCATAATTGCTCTCAAAGATGGCGCCGTTGAGCACCTCTTCGGGCGATTGGTTGTATCCCTGTGTGAGAAACCTCAACGCATCGGCCGCTCGGGTCGGCGTCTTGATCAACCCTTCCCTCTGTGGATCCTCCCCTATCTCCTTGAGTATCTCGAGATAGAGCTGGGCAAGTCTGTCCATGTTCAACCTCCTCAGTGAAATCCTCCCTCGCCGATTTTCTCCCCCAAAAAGAAAACCTGCCAGGTCAATTCTCCGGGATCGATGTAGTTGGGGATGAAGAAGCCAGCGACGAAGACCTTGCCCCTCGACATCGCCCTCATTCTCAGATCCTCCCCCACCCTTCTACCCCTGAGTATCAGACGCAGATATGGAATATCGGCCCCTGGGTTCTCGGAGGGTATGGCGATCACCTCCCAGTATCGGCCGTGTATGGGGTTCGGCACGGCGGTCACCGAAAAACTGATCTTACCCCCGAATCGCGCCAAGATCCCATATTCGGAATTTCTAGACGAAAAACTGATCGCTAGAATGACGGGACCATAGGGTGATCCGAATCGATCCACAACCCATCTTCCCACACCCGTCTCGTCGCTGATCTCCATCCTTCCGACCGATTCCGCCCTGTCGTCCTTAAGGATAACCGTGCGCACATCGGGATTTTCACCTCTCCCCATCTCGAAGAGAAGATTCAATCGGCCTTCCCTCGATGGATCAAGCTGGATATAGTCCGATGCATATGCGTTCAATCTCCTTCCCCTCAACTCCGCCGGATATCCGCGTATAATTTTGGAGGGGCGGGCATGGATATCGATATGGGCATATCCGTATCTACCTCTCTCCAAGTTCCCATCGTCGATGAGATTCGCCACTTTCCAGTCCGAGAAGAGCTCGTCGAAGGATCGATGAATCCCAAGTGAGCTCAAAGCCGATTCAATCCCTTCGATCCCATTTAGTTTGTTCTGCGCGATCGCCCTTACAGCCGTGATGCCTCCGCAATGCTCATATATGTAGAGCATCCAAAGGTAAGCAGCGCCATAGCTCGCCAGCAGGCTTTCCCCCCCTCTGGGCCAGCTCACTAATGAGGTGGATGGATTTCTTTCGAAGGCTCTCATGTGGTTTTTCATCTGATCCCCGTATCCGCACAGGAAAGAGGCCAACATAGAACATCCTTCGTTGACCCATGTCTCCTCATCCTTGTCGTTCTTCCAGTGGATGAGATGCTGGAACTCATGGGCGAGGGTCGATCGAGCGGTATCAGAATAGGGGTTCTGCGGGTTACAGTCGAGATAAATCATCTCCACCTCGTTGCTGGTGAGAAACACCCCATAGTACGGATCGAATAACGTCCCCTTCTCCTCATTGACGGGACTGAAGTATCCGCTGATATATTCTCCACCTGGGAGGTTCACATTGGGGATATCCAGCAGCAGTATGTATATCCTCGGATCGCCGTCTATATCCGGAGGTGTGCCGAAGGCATTCGTGACGATCCCATATATCTGTCCATCGAACGCTTTTTTTAGAAGCTCGACGGTTAGGAGGGTGACCGTCTTGTTCCATTGTCTATCCTCAACGAATATATAGCAGTGTATGCCTATTCCCCTCAGGGTTGCAGAGGTGATGTACTGCCTTCCCCTTTGCAGGTCGAGGGCGAAGAACTCCCTACGTTCGCCTAACCTCGGAGCGAGTATAGGACGTGGAGGGGTTGGAGCTGAGACCGGCTTAAGCCGTTTGTAGATCTCCATCGCCCATGGCGTTCCATCAACCCAATCATCCCCCAGTGATAAAGGCGCTATCAAGGTTAAAACTGCGATGATGCAGATCAGGTTTCGTCTCAAAATCCCCTCCAGCTCATCCTCTTCAGATCGCCAAAAACGGAGGAAGCTATGATCAAGGATATCGCCGTTACTAAGATAGTCAGGATTAAAATCTTAGCCCGCATAGGGCTCACCCCCTTTTATCGGCTTTCAGCGTTTTCAAAGACGGGCTGACCGGTGATTAGATGCTCTATAATATCGCTCGTCGGCAGTAACTCAAGCCAGCTTTTCACCTTAGGACGATAAACCTCGTATCCGAGACATTCTCCCGATCTGTTCCATGCCGTCGAGAAGGCCGGGCCGAAAGGAGCGTATCCTTCGGAATCAGCCCTCAAGGTGATGATTGCGCTATCTTTCCCGCCTATCCATGGCCTGCCCCACCTGACGTCCAGTTTAAGCCATATGATCCTCCCTCGTTCTTTCGGTGTCATCTTTTCCAGCTTCACCGTCTCAGCGTCAGGGATCAGATTCACGTCGAAATCCCTATAGCTTACCCTGAAGTTGCCGTAAACCCTCTCGGCTCCTTTTCCACCTTTCATTCCCAGCCATTTGCCGTGATAGGGATACATCCCATGAGATCCTTTTGCACCACCGCCGACGTAAATGACGGGATGGCTTAGCCCATCAAGTTCCACATTTGAAAGTGATGTTACGAATCCCTGAAAGTAGAACTGAACCTCAAGCAGTTGAGCCCTTTTGGGGTCGAGACTAGTAACGATCACATTGACATGTTCCCAATCCCCCTCATGCACTTTCCCCCATCCGTCAAACGGGAAAAGATACCAATATTGGATGACGATCCTCCTATCGCCTTTGGGTGTTTTGAGTATGAAGGGATGGGCGTAGACTGTTGGTTTATACCCCTCCATCCATTGTATGACGTTCAACGCCCATAGCCACTCATCGGGCGAATCGCCCGGGAAATCGAAAAAGGCCACTTTCATCTCATCATCGGGTTTGATCCTCACCCTGCGTGTGAAATACTCCGAAAGGAGCGAGAGCTTCCTATCATCTATCTCGGAGAGATCAGTCATATCCCTGCCCTTCCATCTGAAAGGCGCTATTGAAAACCGATCTACGGTCAGTTTTCTGGCGAATGTTTCAACGGGCATGGGGAAAAGTGGCCTTGAGAGCACCCCACCGGTGTCGGAGATATCGAGCACAAGTGTCGGGCAGAACTTTCGAACGAGCTCCAAGAGTTCCGCTTTCAGATTATCCTTAATCCCATCCCCATCTTCATCCGGAGTTCCGTAAATCTCTCCGTTTTCATCCTCCCCCATTGTAAGGGGAAGCTGTGAGAACGGGAGGATATTTCGAACGTAGCTTACGTCGGTTCCTATCGGCCTATGAGGAGCAATGGCGCATCCGGCCATTGCTGAAACCAGGAGAACCAAGCCGAGATAGATCGCCAAGCTTTTCATCGATTTCCTCGCATCTTAAGTCGCCTTAATATTATCCCCTCTGAGCGGGAATCTGTCAATCATGACGTCCCCTAACCTTACGACACCTCCTTGCCTATCGCGTATGCCTGTGGTATAATCTCTTAAGCGATTCGCTCATATTATCGCTGAGCGTAGCAGAGGTCTGAGAGGTCAGAGATGTTTATTTCTCAGGGAGAAGAGGAACGAGGAACCAAGGCGGAAAAACGTTACAACGTTAAACGTTGAACGTGCAACGGATTTCCCTTCTCCTCGTTCCTCCTTATGGATAACCGCTACGCTCAAGGGGAATTTAAGCGAAGCGATTCTCAATAACTTCTTATGTTAGGAGTGATCCTCATATGTCTGAAAGGGGTATGAGGACGTTGATAGATCAGGTGAGAGCAGGAGAAATCCCTCCCCGGATTAAGATGATAGCTGATGAGGAGGGAGTAGACAGGCATGAGCTTGCCGATCGGGTAGCCGGAGGAGAGGTTGTTATCCTTCGCAACATCAGACATGCTCACGTTAAACCCTGTGGAATTGGCAGAGGGTTACGTACGAAGGTCAACGCTAATATCGGCACGTCACCCGACTTCCCGAGTTTGGAAAGCGAGCTGAAGAAGCTCAAAGTCGCCGTCGACGCTGGGGCGAATACGGTTATGGACCTCAGCACGGGGGGTGACCTGGATCGGATAAGGAGGGCGATCTTAAAGGAGAGCAGAGTACCGGTTGGCTCTGTTCCTATATATCAGGCGGCGGTTGAGGTCACGAAAAGTGGTAGACCTCTGCGGGATATGAAGGTAGAGGAACTCTTCTCGGTCATCGAAAGACACTGCGCCGACGGAATGGATTTCATAACGGTGCATTGCGGCCTCACCCGCTCGGCTCTCGATAGGTTGATCGAGGGCGGAAGGGTGATGGACGTGGTGAGCAGAGGTGGATCCTTCATCGTCGGATGGATGTTACAAAACGATGCTGAAAATCCACTCTATGAGCATTTCGATAGATTGATCCAAATCGCAAGACGGTATGATGTCACGCTCAGCCTCGGCGATGGGATGCGTCCTGGGTGTTTGGCTGACGCCACCGATAGGGCTCAGGTGGAAGAGCTTATAGTTCTAGGGGAGCTTCAAAAGAGAGCCCTTGAGGCGGGTGTTCAGGTGATGATAGAAGGGCCGGGACATCTGCCGCTTAACGAGGTCGAGGCCAACGTGTTGATGGAGAAGAAGCTTTGCAACAACGCTCCCTTCTATGTCCTGGGGCCGGTCGTAACCGATGTCGCCCCCGGATATGATCACCTTGTCTCCGCCATAGGCGGCGCTCTAGCGGCGGCGGCGGGAGCCGATTTCCTCTGTTATGTCACCCCCTCTGAACACCTGGGGCTTCCGGACGCCGATGATGTTAGACAAGGGGTGATCGCAGCCAGAATAGCCGCACATGCAGCCGATATAGCTAAAGGGATCAAAGGAGCATTGGATTGGGATCTGGAGATGGCCAGGGCGCGTAAAAGGTTGGATTGGAGGAGACAAATAGAACTGGCTATCGATTCGGAGATGGCTCGGAAAATCCGGGCCGATAAACCCTCGGGTGAATCGGATGTCTGCTCCATGTGCGGCGAATTCTGTGCCGTTAAAAACCTGAATAAATTCCTCGAATCTATAGGTAGGAAACGATCTGAATGACCAAACCCTGCATCGTTATACCGGCATATAACGAATCAAGATATATCGGCCGGTTGATCGATGAGATACTCTCTAAATTCGGAGATCTGATAGCCGATTTGATCGTCGTGGATGATGGCTCGATCGATGAGACGGCAAAGATCGCCTTTGAGGCAGGGGCTCATGTGATAGGACATCGTAGAAATATGGGTAAGGGAATGGCCTTGAGAACAGGTTTCAATTATGCGCTCGGGCGAGGCCATGACCCAATCATGACGATGGACGGCGACGGTCAACACGATCCGGACGATATCCCCCGATTTATAGCCAGGTTCAGCAAGGGAGACGTGGATATAGTCCTGGGGGCGAGGGAGATCGATCGATGTAGAATGCCACTGCACAGAAGACTCAATAACAAGCTGGTCTCGGCGGTTGGATCGTGGCTTTCGGGGCAGAAAGTGCCGGATTTCCAGTGCGGTTATCGCCTTATAAGGTCTGAGGTTCTTGAGAGGATATGCCTGGAGACATTCAGGTATGAAACCGAATCGGAGCTTCTGATAAAAGCCGGAAGGTTAGGCTATAAAATAGTTTCGATCCCTATTAGGACGATCTATAACGGCGCTAAAAGCAACGTCGATCCGCTGGTCGAGATGAAGCTTTTCACCCTGCTGCTTTTCAGGAGTCTCAGGGAAAGATGATCCTCGTGACGAACGACGACGGTATAAATTCACAGGGGCTCTGGAGCCTGGTTAAATCGCTTGAAAAAATAGATGAGGTCTTCGTCGTTGCGCCTGACAGGGAGAGAAGCGCCATCGGAATGGCCATCACCCTTCACCGTCCTCTCAGAGCACGGCGAGTGGGGGAAAGAAGCTTCGCCGTGGACGGTACACCTGTCGATTGTGTCGATCTGGGCGTCGGCGGGCTTCTCCCCGAAAAACCATCTTTGTTGGTCTCAGGTGTAAACAGAGGACAAAACCTCGGACATGATGTGCTCTTTTCGGGGACGATCGCCGCAGCGATCAAAGGAACCTTCTTGGGCATTCCATCTGTGGCGATCTCACTGGTGCTCGATGAGAGAGAGAGATATGTGGTCGAAGAGGTGCATTTCGAAACGGCCGCTGAAGTTTCCCTATCGCTTTTAAGGGCCGTGCTGCGGAATGGATTGAGCGAAGGGACGCTCCTAAATGTGAACGTGCCGAACCTCCCGTTAGATGAGATCAAAGGGTTCAGAATCACCAGACAGGATAGGGCACCGTATGACACCAAAGTGGTTAAAAGGATTGACCCGCGAGGTAACACCTACTATTGGATCGGCGGAGATAGAGCCGAGACAGATGGGGCTGAGGACACAGACATATATGCCGTCCGAAACGGGTATATATCGATAACGCCCCTCCAGCTCGATCTGACGAATTACGCTGAGATGGAGAGATTGGAGAGGTGGGAGTTTAAGGTTTCGAGGGAATTATGAAATACGATGCCGTTTCAAAAAGGCTGGTGGAGATAGGAAGGGAATCGATCGTCTCGTGGTTCGCCGGTCTGGAAATCGAGGAGATCCAATTGTTGGAGGGGCTGCCCCAGGAGACGGTCAGCTTACGCTCAAGCGATTTTCCCGTGCTCGTCAGGCAGAAGTCGGGCGGAGAAGTTATCGTCCTTATAGAGTTTCAAACAAGATGGGTTGAGGATCTGCCGCTTCGCGTTCTAGAGTATACTGTTAGATTCATGAGAAGATATCAATTGCCCGTAATGCCGGTTGTGATCCTGTTCAGGAAAAGCACGCGGGCTGTTGACTCATACTCCGATGATTTCATCAGTTTCAGGTTTAAGCTGGTAAGGATGTGGCAGATAAAAGGTGAGGAGCTGCTCGAAACAGGTGATGTGAAGCTCTATCCATTTGTAGGAGTGATGGATTCAAGCTGTGAGGAGATTATAAGGGCTGAGGAGAAAATCTATGAAAGCGATCTGGACAGTTTAACGAAGGCAGATCTGTTGACGGCATTGACGATCCTAGCAGGAATGAAAAACGAGGAAATAGCCTCGAAGCTTCTGGAGAGAAGGAGGGATATAATGATCGAATCACCTATCTATGACCTTATAAAAAGCGAGGGATACGCTGAAGGAGTAAAAGAGGGAATGAGAGAGGGAATGAGAGAAGGGATGAGAGAAGGGATGAGGAAGGGCATTAGGGAAGGCATAAGACGGGGAATAGAGGAAGCGCTGAGGATACGATTTCATGATGTTCCTCAAATCATACGGGAAAGGATAAGCGATATAGAGGATGAGGGGAAGCTTCGAGCGTTACATCGTCATGCGATCCTATGCGGCTCGATCGACGAGTTCATGAAAGCGCTTGACGAAAGAGGGACGAGGTGAGAACGGAACTTGCAAGCTGGCTCAGCCAGCATGGAATACCCCCGTGGCTGGTTGTTTTCCTCTTTGCTATGACGCCGATATTCGAGTTGAGGGGCGCTATACCGCTCAAGTTGCTCTTCAATATGCCTTTATGGCAGGTATACGCCCTGAGCGTCGCCGGCAACATTGTCCCTGCCGTCTTTCTGCTTTTATGGCTCGATCCGGTGTCAGGTTGGTTGATGGCGAGATCAAGGTTGGCCGAAAGGTTTTTCAAATGGCTCTTCGCTCGAACGAGACGTCGCGGCAAGTCGGTCGAGAGATATGGCGCTGTGGGCCTTTCATTTTTCGTGGCGATTCCTCTGCCGGTGACGGGAGCATGGACGGGGTGTATAGCGGCTTTCCTCTTTGGGATAAGGTTTAAATACGCTCTGCCCGCGGTGATAGCCGGTGTGATGATGGCCGGAATGGTGGTGAGCATCCTGACCTTCGGCGCTGATATGGCGCTGAAGAGCTTTTAGGTGATCGGTTGATGAAAAGGGTTGGAATTATACCAAATCTGACCAAACCTGAGGCAGGGGAGGTGGCTCTGCAAACGGCACGGTGGCTGTTGAGGCGTGATGCGATACCTCTGTTACCCGATGAACTCCTCTCAAAATGGGAGATCGAGGAGCCCATTTTTCCCCTCCCTTGTGACCGAATAGCGCTGGAAAGCGAGGCGTTGATCGCCCTGGGGGGAGATGGAACGATCCTCAATCTGGTGAGGCTGCCGGGATTCGATAAGGTCCCGATCCTAGCTGTTAACCTCGGAGGATTGGGCTTCATGACCGAGATCAAACGAAACGAGATCGAAGAGGCGCTGGAAGATCTAATGGCAGGCAGATTTAGCCTGGATGAAAGGATGCTGCTGAAGGTGGAGGTTCTAGAGGATGATGAGATAGTCCTCTCCTCGCTGGCGCTCAATGAGGTGGTAGTCAAGGGCTTCGTCAGGATGATCCACCTAGATGCCTTCATAGATGGTGAACATCTGGCAACCTATCCCGCAGATGGACTGATCATCGCCACACCGAGCGGCTCAACGGCCTATTCGCTATCGGCGGGCGGGCCGATCCTACATCCTAACCTCGATGCTATCCTGCTCTGTCCTATCTGTCCGCATGCCCTTACGATCCGGCCTTTCGTCGCCAAATCCGACTCGATAGTCACCGTGCGCTTCCCATTACGGGATGGATCAGCATTGGTGATAATCGACGGAAGAGAAACACATAAATTCGGACCTCATAGCTCCGTCAGGGTGCGCAAATCGGATAAAAGACTTAAGCTGATCCGTTCAGCGCGGAGGGGCTATTGCGAAGTTCTCAGATCCAAATTGAAATGGGGGGAGAGGGCGGAGGACAGCATAAAACCGAGGGAGAACGAAAGATGAGGGAGATCAGGTTTCACGGACGAGGAGGACAGGGAGCGCTTACCGCTTCGCTCATGCTCGCTCAAGCTGCCTTTATCGACGGCAGATATTGTCAATCCTTCATCTTCATAGGTGCCGAAAGAAGAGGAGCACCGGTGGAAGCTTATACTAGGCTGGATGATAAACCCATAAGGGTCCGCTGCCGAATTTACCGTCCCGACCATATAATCGTTTTAGACACCAGCCTGATAAGCGGGACAGATGTGATCAGGGGATTAAAGGATGGAGGATTGATAGTGGTTAATTCGGATATGCCCGCGGAGGAGCTGGGATTTGACCCGAAGTTCAGGGTCTACACGATAGATGCCAACTCGATAGCCATAGAGCACGGTTTGGGAACTTCCATAGCGCCGATAGTTAACACAACCGTTCTGGGGGCATACGCTGCTCTCTCAGATGAGGTCGGCATCGAAGCCCTGTTTAAAGCCATATATGAGCTTTCACCATCTAAACCTGATCAGAACGTGGAGGCAGCTCGTAAGGCCTACGAGCTCGCTGAATGGATGAAGGAGAAGGGATAATGATCGGGGTAAAGGTGATCATACCTAAATCCACCGGTCTGATGCTGGTCAATAAAACGGGAAGCTGGAGGTCGACAAGGCCGGTGATAGATGAGAGGAAATGCACGGGATGTCTCATCTGCTGGAAGTTCTGCCCCGATGCCTGTATCGAGCCGGGGGAGAAGCCGAAGATAAACCTCGATTACTGCAAAGGGTGTGGCATCTGCGCCGAAGAATGCCCGTTTGACGCCATAGAGATGGTGAGGGAAGAGAAATGAGGATGGTCCTAACCGGAAACCACACGGCTGCCTACGCGGCCAAGCTAGCCAAGGTTGAAGTTGTAGCCGCATACCCCATAACCCCTCAAACGCAAATCGTCGAAAAGCTCTCTGAGATAATCGCCCGTGGGGAACTGAAAGCTGAGTTCATAAAGGTGGAATCGGAACATTCGGCCATGGCTGCCTGTATAGGAGCCTCAGCGGCGGGTGCCAGAGCCTTTACTGCTACCTCTTCCCAGGGGCTTGCATTGATGCATGAACTGCTGCATTGGGCCGCAGGAGCGAGGCTGCCCATCGTCATGGCCAACGTTAACCGAGCTATGGCTCCTCCATGGAACATCTGGTGCGATCACAACGATAGCATATCGCAGAGGGATACCGGCTGGATGCAGATCTACTGCGAGAACAACCAGGAGGTGATGGATTCCATCATTCAGGCCTTTAAGGTGGCTGAAAGCGTTAGATTGCCCGTGATGGTGAACCTGGATGGGTTTTATCTTTCCCATACCGCCGAACCGGTTGAGTTCCCCAATCAGGATGAGGTGGATAAGTTCCTGCCGAAATACGATCCAGAGGATAAATTGGATCCCGAAAATCCATTTTCATATGGCGCCATGGCCGTGCCGGAAAACTACGCCAGGATGAGGTATAACCTTTACCTTGCCATGCAACGGGCCAAAAGGCTTATAAAGGAGACCGGCGCCGAATACGGCAGGAGATTCGGAAGGTATTACGATATAGTCGATCCGTATAAATGCGATGACGCGGAAGTCCTGCTCATCTCCACATCGACCATCGCCAGCACAGCTAAGGACGTTATAGACGTCATACGTGATGAGGGGAAAAGGGTAGGGCTTCTGAGGATAAGATGGTTTAGGCCGTTTCCCATGGAGGATATCAGAAAGGTGGCGAGAAAGGTTCAGAAAATATGTGTGATAGATAGGGACCTCTCCTTCGGCTTCGAGGGGGCGATATCCTCAGAGGTCAAAGCTGCTCTCTATCCGATTGATCCTAAACCCCAGGTCTATGGCTTTTTGATGGGCATAGGCGGTATGGATGTGACGCCAGAGGAGATCGAGAAGGCGATCCGACGGACGATCGATGGTGAAGCAGAGGAGTTTAACTGGGACCTCAAAGGGCTGGATTTTTGAGGTGAAGTTATGAGGATGACGATTCCTTCTGAAGAGCTTATGTGTTCCGGACACAAGGCATGTCAGGGATGTGCCGGAACGCTGGCCATGAGATATGCACTTAAAGCTTTAGGTCCTAGAACTGTTGTCACCATACCGGCCTGCTGCTGGACAGTTCTAGAAGGGGAGTACCCTTATACCTCTCTCAAAGTTCCGCTCTTTCACACGGCCTTTGAAACTGCTGCTTCGGTCGGAGCGGGTATAAGCGCTGCCTTCAAGGTCAAGGGGAGAGAGGATATCACCGTTATGGCATGGGCTGGAGATGGTGGGACATTCGACATCGGCATTCAGGCGCTTTCAGGTGCAGCGGAGAGAGGAGACAACCTCATATACGTGTGTTACGATAACGAGGCATACATGAACACGGGTATCCAACGTAGCTCCGCAACACCATATGGGGCGTGGACCACCACCACCCCGGATGATAATTACAAGGTTAGGCCTAAAAAGAATATCATCGATATAATGGTAGCCCATGAAGTGCCCTACGTCGCCACCGCTTCAGTGGCATATCCGGAGGATTTCATAAGGAAGATGCGCAAGGCAAAAGAGAAAATCGGCACGAAGTTCATCCATGTCATATCTCCATGTCCTCCCGGTTGGAGGTTCCCCTCCAATATGACGATCAAGATCGCAAGGTTAGCTGTGCAAAGCAGGGCCTTTCCGCTTTATGAGGTCGAAGATGGGATATACAGAATCACGGTCAATCCCCAGAAGGTGGTCCCTGTCGAGGAATACCTGAGGGCACAAGGCAGGTTCAGACATCTATCCGACGAGGAGATCAAATTGATTCAAAAGCAGGTGGATGAGAGATGGTGGAAACTGGTGAAGAAAGTCGAGGAGTCAAAAGGGTAATCAGAAAGGCATCCATGAGGGATATACGACATATCCATAGATTGGTCAATTTCTATGCGGATAAAGGAGCTATGCTACCTAGACCTCTAAGCGAGATCTGCGAGGACATCCGTAACTTCTTCGTCTGTGAGATCGAGGGTGAGATCGTTGGCTGCTGTGCCCTTCAGCCCTCGTGGATCGACCTCGCCGAGATAAGGTCCTTAGCTGTGGATGAGCGGTATCAGGGGGAAGGCCTGGGGAAAAAACTGGTGAAGGTATGTCTTGAGGATGCGAGATCGCTGGGTATCAGAAAGGTATTCGCCCTGACAAACTCGCCGGGATTCTTCGAGAGATTGGGGTTCGAGAGGATTCCTAAGGAGGAACTGCCCCATAAGATCTGGTCCGAATGTATCAGGTGTCCGAAGTTTCCCAATTGCGACGAGGTGGCCGTTCAGAAAATTTTAGATTGACTTTCGCCCCGATTTCTGGTATTGTAACTCGCGGGTAAGGATGAGAGAGATAACCGGCAAAACCAAGATCGTCGGAGTTATAGGTGATCCGGTGGAACATTCCCGTTCGCCTCAGATGCATAATGCTGCGTTTGAGGCGTTGAATTTGGATTTCGTCTATGTTCCATTTCGGGTTCCCAGAGGGGAAGTGCGCGATGCCATAGAAGGGCTGAAATCGTTGGGAGTTATAGGGATAAACGTGACCATCCCGCACAAACGGGAGGTATTGGCGCTCGCCGATCAGGTTAGCGAGGAGGCCAAACTGATAGGAGCCGCTAACACTTTAACTTTTAGGCATGGGAGGATACTGGCCGATAACACGGATGGAAGGGGATTTATAAAAGCCCTTAAGGCTATGGGAGCGGGAGACCTGAAAGGCAGAAAGGCTTTGGTCCTGGGAGCCGGTGGGACCGCTAGAGCGATATGTGTGGCACTGGCCAGAGAGAAGGTGGGCGAAGTGACGGTTGCCAATAGGACGATCGAAAAGGCGGAAGAGCTCGTTAATCTCATATCTGAGAGCTTCGATGAGGTTGAGGTTAAGTCTATACCGCTTAAGGGGGAACGTCTCGCCGAAGAGATCGCATCAAGCGATCTGTTGGTCAACACCACATCCGTCGGTATGAAGCCGGATGACCCGATGTTGATCCGCCCGGAATGGATGCATCCGGGCTTGATGGTCTATGATGTGATCTACATCCCGCCGGAGACGAAATTGATCATGGCCGCTAAGGGTAAGGGGTTGCGTTGCTCAGGGGGAATTGACATGTTGGTTTTTCAAGGGGCTATATCCTTTCGAATATGGACCGGTATCACGCCACCGGTGGAGGTGATGAGGGCAACCTTGATGAAAAGCTTGGGGGTTACGGATGGATAGAAAATCCATTAAGGTCGAGATATACGGGGCACAGTACACGCTTAGGGCGAGCGATGAGGATGAGATGAAGGTTCGCAAGGTGGCTCAGCTCGTGGATAGGATAATGAAGGAGATCAAATCCAGAACCGGGTACGATTCCCCGGCGAATCTCGCTATTCTCGCCGCCTTAAACATCGCCGATCAGTTATACGATAGCCAGGAGCAGTTCGAAAAAATCGCCAGAAGATTGATAGACAATCTGGACAGGGTCCTGACCACAACTTCCTGATCTCGATCGGACTGCCCCATTTCGTGCACTTTACGGGTAAGGTGCCCCATTTCGTGCACTTCTTCGGGCAGGGGAGATGAGAAATACAGTAAAAACGGCAGTTTCAACCTGGCATATTATTTGCTATTTCTGCGTTTAGAGCCATCATTAAGTTCAGTGAAACTTTAAAATAAGGAGGAAGGGGAAAATGGCGAAGATATTTGGCCGTACGAGTACGGCGTTTATGATCTCGCTTGTCATACACGGTGTCGCACTTTTCGTACTGGGTATCTACATGGTTTATACCCAGAGCGAAAAGTTCCAGCAACTGATCGATGCCGCTTTCTTCAAGCCGACGAACCCGCCCAAACCTCAGGTGCGAAAGCCTGTGGTCAAAGAGGTCGTCAAGCCGACCGTTCCGTTGGAACAGACGGTCTCCGTCCAGCAGGTTAGGATAACGCCGAGAATCACCACGGCGCTGGCGGTCAAGACGATAAGCGTTACCCCTCAGACCGTTTTGGAGTTCTCCAATCAGCCGATAAAGATACAGGCTCCGATAAATCCGAACGTCCCAAAGGTGGTCAATAACCTTGTTGAGGCACCGCAGGTTGTGACACACGTCAACTTGCCCGTGTCCAGTTCTCCTGACGCCATAGCCTTTGAAGCGCCGGTTGTCAGTGGCGCTGCCATGGGGCCGACAATCGGCAGGTCTATGATAGGCACTGGGATCCAAACCAATGTGGCGGTAGCCGAGATAAAGCCTAAAGGCCTTGCCTCGCTTGTTATGGATATGAGCGCTGCTTTCGACGGCCTCGGCGACATGGCCAGCCAGATACAGTTGGGCGAAGTAGAGGTTGCTCCTCTGCCTAAGGGTGAACCGGGCGGAAGGGTCGTCGGTAGAGGAAAAGACATACGCGGCGTGTTGAGGCTTACCCGTGTAAGACATCGTCTCTCCGACTGGTGGGCTGATTCCTCCTCTCTTAACGCACTAGCCGACTGGCTCAACGAAAAGACCAAGATCAAAACGGACCTGAACGTTGAGGGCGGTGCTCTGGCGCTGACCGACTCGCTGCTGATGAAGGCACCTCTTATCTTTATGACCGGCCACGACCCATCGTTGGTGAGATCCAGGAACCTCCTCCGCGATGGTGGCGGGTTAGCCACGAAACTGACCGATGCTGAAAACGCCGCTCTCCGTAAGTATCTGCTTGAAAAACAGGGTCTGCTGGTCATGGATGACTGTGGCGTTAACGCACCGGCCCAGGCGATGGTCAAGATATTCCAGGCGGTGCTTCGACGGGCGATACCGGAATACTCAATCGAACGACTGCCGAACGACCACGAGATATATAATAACTACTATGAACTGGGCGGTCCACCGATCGGATTCGACATCTTCTGGTGGGGAACCCGACCTCCCAAGAGAAACTACATGGAAGGTGTCTCGATCGAGGAAACCAACAAGCTGATCGTCTTCTTCAGCAGACGAGATTACATGTGCTCGATGGAATCCGTTAGCCTTCCGACGAGATCCGTTCACTACTCCCCCGGCGTCTACAGGTTCTTCACGAACGTCGTCGTCTACGCACTCACCCACGGAAACATAGCCGATTACTCTCAATACGTTCCTGAGGACAAACTCGCCAAACAGACGTTGTCTGAGTCCGCTCCACAGGCGGCTAAGATCAGCGCGACGCCTAAAGGCGAATAATGGTCTTACCTTGAACTTGAAAAATAAGGAAAGGCGCCCGATCGAATCGGGTGCCTTTTTTGTTCCAAGGAGGATGAAATGGGAGCTACTGAAAGAGGTATTGTCAGAATTAAGCCCGTGTATATCGGAATTCATCACTATAGGGATGTCTATGGAAGCGTATGTTCAGCGGATGTGATCGGAACTCCACCGATGCCTTCTCCCGATATCAGGGATCTCGAGAGAAATGCGGAGAGCATGATCGAGAGGTTCAGAAAAAACCTGGATGTTGATTTCGTCAGGATTGAGGAACCACTGATCGTCAGGGAGGAGAAGGATCTTCGGAGACTTCCCGCTCAATTGAGCTTCGACATCGACGCCCTGTTAGTGGGAACCTTGGGTGCGGTGCCGCTCGAGGTCGGAGCGCTTTACAGATATGGCCTGCCTGTCTTGAGAGGACCCGTCAGTTCAAACTACCTTAGGGCGCTCAGGGTCAAAAAGTTCCTGAGAGAGAGCCGGTTCCTCTACATCGGCGAAATACCGTCATTCTCCGCCCCAAACGGACCATGGGACTTCTCCCTCATCGAGAGGCGATTCGGCCTGAGGGTGAGACATATCGAGACGAACGAGTTCTACAGATGGTTCGATAGGTTCTCTCCAGAGGAGGTGAAGGAGGAGCTTGAAAAGTGGAGTGAGGATTTCGATGAGATCCTCGAACCTTCAGAGGAGGAGCTCATCAAGGAGACCAGAGCGTATATGGCTCTCCGTTATCTGGCTGAAAGGGAGGATACCAACGGTATTACGGTCAACTGCGGCAGGTTCACGGAGGAGAGACCCGTTGTGCCCTGCCTTGCGTTCGCCAGATTGATAGATGAGGGAATCATGTGTGGATGCGAAGGAGATATCACCGCTATGATATCCATGCTTATGCTGCACGGGGCAACCGGACAGTCGGTGATGATGGGAAACTTCGGCGCTCGTCCCGGAGCTTTCCAGGCGAGAGAGGGCGAGGTCACCATAGAGCATGATGTGTTACCATTGTCCATGAGCTCAGGCAAGTTCACCGTCCGCGACTACCATGGGAGGAAATTCGGTGTGACGGGATACGCCGACATTAAGCAAGGTGTGCCGATGACTCTGCTCAACCTTGACCCGTCGTTGGAGAGGATAAGCGTCGTGGAGGGGAAAATTAAGGAGAGCGAGGACGGGATACACTGCCGGATCATAGTCCATATGGAGGTGAACGGAGATGTTAAAAGGGTCCCCCAGATAATGGTCGGATCGCAACATGTTTCTATGACCTTCGGCCACTGGCTTGGAACCTTTTTGGAGGTCGGGAAACTGCTCGGACTCGAGGTCAGACATCTGTGATTTTGACGGCGACCGATTAGAAGTCTAACACAGTGAAATAACGGTCGATCACCTTGGAGTAATTTCCCTTTGATATCTCCACGCTAACTTTTCCCTCCTTCCACGCATCCGATGAGGTGGCGATGAACTTCCCATCTCTTACCTGAACCTCTTTGCCGTCCACTTTCACCTTAGCGCCTTTCTCGACAGCTCCTCTCACTTCGACCACGACCGGCCCAGGTATCAGATCGCCTCCCTCCCTCGGATACGTCTCAACGATGGCGAGAGGAGGTGTGTCGACCGATATAATCTCCTTTATGATCATCTCCCTGAGTTCTGACAATTTGCTCGCCGAGCCATAGTCATCATATTCGCATATAAACATTCGGCATATCTCCTCGCTTCTCCTCCTCGGAGAGAAGGGACGGGCGGGTTCGCCGAGCTTCTCCCTGACCTCTTCCAGTTTCCTCTCCAGAAGCGTCAGATATTCGAAGTCCTCTATGCCGTCACGCATGACGTCGAACCTGATCGAGCTTAAGGGGCCGTTTTCCCCCGGGTAAATTATATGCGTGTCGCCGGGAGGTAAATTCGGAGCGGGCTCGCCGAACGGATCGTCCCTCCAGAAGTTCAGCCCCCAGTGTAGATATCCGCGGAGCTTATGGAGGTAGTTCATCCAATGGAGGCTTCTGGTGGCCACAAGGGGATAGTCGAGGAACCGGTTCGGATAGAAGCCGTAGGGATGACAACAGGTGTAAAACCACATCTCAGCGCCGTTCTCAGCCGCCTTCTCATATAGCTCACCCCACGTGGAGAAGTAGTTCAACTTCGGCACCCATACTTCAAGATATCCCTCGAACTCAGTTGATTCTATAGCATCTATCCTCCTCAACTTCGGCGCGTAGGTGTGGACGAACTGGGAAGCTCTCCTCCAGGATTCGATATTTGAAAGCGACGGCTCGTCTGAGATATGAATCATCGCCTTATCAAGCCATCCCATCTCATCGAGATGATCCTGAAGCGCTGAAAGCAGCGGTCCGAGTCCCTTCTCCGGTGGAAGCGTAATCTCTTCGCCCGTCTTCACATCAACAGCGGTCACATTTGAAAGCACCACCTCTGTTCCCCATCCGGATTTCGGATGTGCTACGTGTGATATCTCGATCCTGTCTCGCACGCCTGCATCGAAGAAAACTTTGACGAATCGGTCAAAGAGTGAGAAATCGAAACTGAGCTTCTCATCTTCCTTATACACTTTGATCAAGGACCATGGGGTGAGAACGACGTTCTGGCGGTGTTCTGCCATGATCCTGGCATATTTGGCCAACATCTCAAAGAACTCATCGGACCACAGCTCCATCCCATGTGCCTTAGCGATGTTCCCGACACTGAACCAATTTGTCACCAGCAGATGTCGCTCCTGTGGCAGTTCAAAGGGTAGTACCTCAATACGAATCGGTATCCCACCTTCCCCTTCCTCACATGAGACCTTCACCGTTCCCCGGTAACTTCCGTGAGGCATATTCCTGGGAACATGTATGGTGATCCAAACGGGCTGCGATTTGCCGGCTTTTATATCTATGCATTCGACGTCCAGGAGCGGATCGGGCACTCGGCAGGGGGCTTTTCTCTCAAGCTTGTAATCCGGCGTGTTGGGCGTGTTCCTGGAAAGCGGTATGAATCCTACGAAGTTAAATTTGATCAGCTCAGAGGGCATGGATCTGCCATGCTCGCCTTCCAGGTCGTCTACCTTCACCCTGACGGATGTTAGATTCCGTTTAGCTCTTATAACGAGTTGAGCCGATTCAAACTCGTTTCGAGCGACCTTTATATCGATGAAAGGAAGCCCCTCTTCGGGCGATGTATCTTCGAACACCCTCGTTAATGAGTCGACTCCCCAAAGATCAAAAGGTATGTCAGCCGTCATAGCCAACGGACCTCCTCATCAAGTAAGTATAAAACTCTAACCTAATCCTAATATCATTCCGCTTAAATGTCAAGGGATATGTAAGCAGGGCTTTTCAACGCTTTGATAAGGGTAAAATCTCCCCTCCCGGCACCAAAGGCCGAAAAAGAATCAAATCTTTTCAT
>JAGGXZ010000018.1 GCA_021162805.1 Candidatus Poribacteria bacterium | reverse complement strand
TATCTATGGCTAATTGTCCGCCGTCCACCGTCCGCGGTCCGCAGCGGAATAACGGCGGACGGCGGACTGCCGACTGCGGACGGTAGCTTTAAAAATCTCCGCTACACTCAGCGATAATATGAGCGAATTGCGAGTAGTAAACTGAAGATAGGTCAGCTTCAGCCGACCAGATGGGAGACATCCAGCACGTAAACCCCTCTGAATCCCTCATGCGCCGAGTCTATACAGACCATCCTCCCATCCCGACTCCATCTGGGATGTAGATCGCATCGTATCTCTCCCTTCAGTTCAGGAGGTGAGTAAAAGCTTCCTATATCCACGCGGAAGTTGTCCTCACATCTGTAAAGTATCAACCTTCTCCTGCTCTCCCGATCGGGATAGGTGTCGGTGAGGATCCATCTGCCGTCGGGCGAATAGGAACAGTGGCCGTCACAGGTGAGCACCCCTTCGCCGACGATCTCCCTCTCACCCGTCCTATCCGTGAAGAGGAAAAACCTGTCGCCGACATCCCTCTGCCGAGCCCAGGCCAGTATCTGACGAGGATTTTTCCAGTCGAAATGCGAGACCATCTCGTGATCGGCCACACAGTAGATGTGTGATCCGTCCGGATCGGCGGTGAACATCCGCGTGTAAAATCCCCTCCCGTCCTTCCTCTGCCAGCGATGCAGGAAGATGAAGCGGGTGCCATCGTGGTTGAAGAGCAGATGGTTGAACCAATGATGCACTCCGTCCATACTCGGATCGTGCCCGATACCGGCTATCTGGGAGAGCGAGATTATAAGCTCATACTCGCCGGTCTGCAGGTCCATTCGATAGATCCCATCCTCATCGGGACACGGATCATCCGCCCAGGGGTCGGGAAGGCCGACGTATCCATACCCCGGTCTGGTTCGATGTACCCTCGCGAAGTTAAGCGTGACCGACCATCTGCCGTCCCGACTCAACGCATAGATCGGCATGGGCAGCGTTCGTCTCTCGCCCGTATGAATGTCCAGTATCACGGAGACGAACCGATCTCCCTCGCGGGCGTTAAAGATGATCTTCCTCTCCGGCTCCGAGGGAAGCCACTGTAGCATCGTCCCCTGCTGCCAGTTCCACGCATATGTCTCGGCGAGCGGATGCCATCTGTAATCCTCCTCCGGATCTATCAGCCCTACCACCGCTTTATCCTGAGGGGTGGGAGGGCGATCCATGAAGTCCACCTCTAAAGCGAGCATGTATCTTCCTGTGGCATCCCAGGGGGATTTATCGTAATATCCGAAGAAATGATGCTTAGGTCCCCTCGTGACGAGGATCGGTTGAGGATATGATCTCTGAGCCATATCGACGACCTCCGATATCTTTTCTCCGCAATGATAGCACATAAACCCCATTCTTGACAATCGCCGCTCGCCGGTTTAAAATGGTGAACGATGAGAACGATGTTCGATGTAACGTTTCAAGGAGGATGCGATGGCTTTTCCCCTTTGCACCTTTTTATCCCTGTTGGTCTTAATTCCCGGACAGGGATTCACGGCCCCTTCCTGGAAACTCGATGCGGGAAGCGTCTCCAGATGGCAAGCTATGCCGGGCTGGCTTGGAAATCCCTCTGAGAGGGCCTCGCTCAGGGTCGAGGACAAGGTGCTACATCTTCACGTCCCGGAGCCGGGAAAAGGGATGAAGTGGCGGATTGAAGGGAGGCCGGTTGACGCAAGATACGTTGTCGTCCGCTATAAAGCCATCAACGTTGAGCCAAAACACGATTACTTTATTTACCTCGACGACGGCCTTAACCATGGTCTGTCCTACCGGGGGATCAACGTCATTACACTTGATGAGATTGCAACCGATGACAGGTGGCATTATGGTGTGGTTGACCTCTGGAGAAAGCGGGTTGGGCCGTTCATCTCGTCTGTGGCCGTGCAGGTGCAGGCTACGAAAAAAGGCGAGGCTCATATCTGGCTTGATTTCATCGCGTTCACCGACAGGCTCCCGGAAGGGGTGGAACCTCCTATCCCCAAGCCTCCGGAGGGGCCGAGGATCGAGAGGGAGATCTCCCTCGACCTTCTCGCGAGAGTCCGTCCTGAGCCGACTTGGCTCGGAGATCCGGCTTCGGAAGGGGCATTCTCCGCTTCGGTCGAAGGAGGAGCGCTGAGGCTCGAAGTCCTGGAGCCGATGAAGGGGATGAAGTGGTCGCTTCCTCTCCCTGAGCCGGTGGATCTGCTGAGGACGCCATATGTTGTCCTACGCTACAGGGCTGATGGGATTAGCCCCTCCTCTGACTACCTCCTTTACCTTGGCTCTGAGAGGCCTACGGAACCCGAGCGGGAGTATCATGCCGTGAAGCTCCACGATATCGTCCCTGACGGCAAATGGCATACTATCTGTGTCAGATGGAAACCCTACAGGTGCGTTCTCCTGGCCTTTCAGGTCCAAGCAGAGGACGGTCCGGCAAGGATATGGATCAAGCCGATCCTTTTCTCCTCACACCCCGTCGAGACCTCTGAGGGGTTGAGAGACATGTTTCCCATATCCCTCGACCTCTCATCCGCCCGCATAAGGCCGCCTGAGGCGAAGCTCCTCGACCTATCGAGCCGCATGAATGCTTCGCTCTCCTCACTCCTTTGGGGCTTGAAGGAGGGAGCACGCTTCCCCACAGAGGTCGTGGTGGCCGAGGGGATACCGTTCAGGGTCTCGACCTCGCCCAGCAGGAATGTCGCGGAGGCACCGAAGCCGACAGGATATCTTGAAATTCCGATCGGGGAGAAAGCCTGCGAGGTCTACCTCGTCCTGGCTCTGAGGCTCCCCGTTGTTGACGAGCCTTCATACGGCGGCGGAGGCATATGGCGCATAACAAGGCCACATAGGATTCACGCCGAGATCGAATACGCCGATGGGAGAGTTGACAGATGCCTTCCGTATCGCATTGCCTCCGGAAGGCATGAGGTTGTCGAGAAACTCGATGCCTATTGTGTCCCTGCCGATCCGAGCAGGGTGATCCGGGCGGTTAGAGTGTGGGATGGCCTCCCTGTGGGCTCCGTCGGCGTCTGCGCTGTGACTCTGAACTTGACGGAGAAAAAGCTTTTCCCGGAGGCATCCTCCATCCCTCCTCCATTCGCGATGAGACCCTTGACGCTTCCTAAGCCCATGAGGCCAAAGGCGGAAACGTCAGGTTTCAAAGCTTTTGTCGAGAACGCATATCTCAGGCTCGACCTATCTACCGGAAGGGGCCTTACGGTTGAGGGGGTTGAAATCCTTCCTCTTCGAGGGAAAGCCCTTGTGAAGCCGTCACCGCTCTTCGAGGTCGAGCTGGAGGGGAGAAGGATAACGAGTGCTGACTACAAGGTCGAGAGGGCTGAGGCCAAAGGAGGAAACCTCTCCTTCACCCTCTCCCCTCCGTCATCCAAGTTTCCCTCCGTCAGTTTGACAATCGAGGCCGAAAGGGAACCGATTTTGACGTTTTCCGTCAAGCTGACCAATCTCTCCGATAGCCCCATAAGGCCTCACCTCAGGTTTCTCTCCACCTTGCCGTTCAAGATCGGGGATGACGATTGGTATCTCTACCCGGCAAAGGCGGCGGTGCTTTCACGAAAACCCTGCAACTTCCGGCTTCTCTACGGAGGTGCCTTCCCGCTTCAGTTTCTTTCGCTCTTCAATCCATCGAGAGGCTTCGGCCTTTACGCCCTTGTGAAGGACAACGAGGGTTTGACGAAGAGATTCATTCTCAGTCGTTCCCCGTCGGGCGAGACGAAAATGGGGGTTGAGTTCATGCCTGACCCCATCCCGCCGGGAAGCTCATATAGGGCTCCATCCCTCGACCTGGGGCTCACATCTGGCGACTGGCATGGGGCGTTCGAGGCATATAAACGGTGGGTTGAAACCTGGTATAGGCCCCTTCTGCCGAGGAAGCGATGGTTCAGGGAGGTGTTCTTCTTCCGGCAGGATTACCTCAGGGAAGGACTCCTCGACTTTAAACGGGGAGTTTACCAATTCGAGAGGAAGATCGAGATCGCCCGCAAGGTCTTCGGGGGATGTGATTACCTACATATCTTCGACTGGGGGGCCTGTGGGAGGAGAGGTAGGACGGGCGACTACAACCCCTGGGGCGAAATCATTCCCGGCCCGGAGGAGTTCAGGCGAGCGGTCGAAAAGTTACAGGGGAATGGAGTCCCCGTCGGCCTTTACATCGAGGGATACCTCGTTGATCACCGATCGGATGTGGGGAGGGCACACCTCGAGGAATGGGGGATGAGAGACACAAGTGGCAAGCTCATGCCTTACACCCCTGGCTGTCCGGAGTTCATCATGTGTCCGATGGTCAAGGCATGGCAGGAATACCTCGCGGGGGTCTACAGAAGGGTATCAAGTGAGACAGGGGCGCTCGGCTTTTACATCGACGAGTTCGGGTTCGCAGGCAGGTTCTGCCACGCAAAGGGGCATGGCCACCCGGTCCCCTGCCACGTGCTTCGGGGCGAGAGGGAGTTGACGGGGAGAATCAGACTGGCCCTTCCGAGTAAATGCGTGGTTTACACCGAGGAGACGCCCTGCGATGTGAACTCGCAGTGTCAGGACGGCTCCTTCACCTATTGTGTAAACGCGGGGCAAACCTGGCTCAGACCTTACCTCGAGGTTCCGCTCAAACTCTTCCGATTTGCTTTCCCCGACTTCAAGACCTTCGAGATCATCACCTGCGACAGACCGACAGGCTCGAACGTGGAGGCGGTGAAACAGGTCTTCTTCAACGGCGAAGGGCTTTGGATTCAGGGGGAACCCGAAAGTTGGTTCACGAAAGAGACTCGGGAAGCCATCCGGAAGTGTATGGGACTTCTGAGAGCCCATAAGGAGGCGATAGCCAGTGAAAACGTCAATCCTTTCGTGCCGACGCTCGTCGGAGGGGTTTTCGCCAACGAGTTCAAGGGCAAAAGGGAATCCGTTTGGCTCCTTTATAATGCCAACCCCTTGACGGTGCGCGGGCCGGTGCTTTCCGTACAGCATATAGAGGGAACGAGGTATTTCGACCTGTGGAACGGACGGGAGATCAAACCCGCTATCAAGGGGGAGAGCGCCGTGATCTCGCTCGAAATCGGCCCCCATGATGTAGGGATGGTAGTGCGAAGGCAGACCGGAAGCGGCGTCCCGTCCGACCTGATAAAGGGAGGAAAGCCAAGATGATAAGATGGATGTTTGGTCTTTTCGCAGCCCTGTTGTCCGTGCAGACCATGTCTGAGGCGAAGCTGCCGGTTGTTTTCATGGACGACTTCTCCCGCTATGAGTGTGGTGAGGAGCCTCCCACTTGGGAATCGCTGGGGGCAAAATGGACGGCCGAGAAGGGGAGGCTTCGGTGCAAGGCGACGGGAGATGCCTTCTCTATCCCCGTCAAGGCACCTCTCGCCGAGGTCCAAACGGTCGAGGCTTTGGTCAGGCCGCTGAGCCGGACGGGGATGGGAGGCTGGGCGCTCGCCGGAGTTTGCATCCTCCTCGACGGAGCGAACTTCTGGAGGCTTTCCTTGGTTGAGGGGCCGGAGGGACAAAGATACGCCGAATTGGTCGAGATGATGGGAGGGAGATGGCAGGCACAACAGGGGTTGGAGGTCACCGCCCTCGAGGGTAAGGGGATCCAGTGGGAATACGGAGAGGATTATCTTTTGCGGATCGAACTGACGAGGGGAGGTATAACCGGCCTCATCGTCGAGCCGGAAAGGGGCAAGATCTTGACAAAGATCGGCTACGCCTTCCGGAGGAAAGTGGCGGTCCGGGAGGGGAAAGGTGCCCTGAGCGTCATGGGTATGGAGGCCGATTTCGACAACTTTTCGGTGAGTGCTCCCGAAAGCCCCGGATTTAAGGTCATGAGAATCGGGATAAAAGCAGGCCCTATGGGGAGAGCGGCTATCTTTGCCGACCGCAGTTTCGGGATTGACGGATCCGCCGCGAGGGACATCGCCGATTCCCTGAGAAAGGGGGGCTTCGGAGTGGCACTCCTCACCGCAAAACAGATCTCTAATCCGGCGATCCTGAACACGGAGAACATCGAACTGCTCGTCCTCCCCGAATGCCATGACCTACCCGCAGACTTCGTCCAAAGCCTCCTCCAGTTCCTCCGTCAAGGTGGGAATCTCATCGTCTGCGGCGGGCCGATGTTTTCGAGAATGCTCTGGGAGCAAAAAGGGAGGTGGATCGGGACCGACGAATACAGAGAGGCGGTGAAAAATGTCAGGGCGAAGCACGTCTTTCTGAGCTTCGAGCACGAAAGCCTCAAAAGATGGAGGAGAGCAACCAACAACCCACAATGTCCGACAACGCTTTCCCTCGATGAAGGCATCAAGGGGGAAGCGCTCCATGTGCGGATCCCCGAACTCACCGGTTGGGATACCTTCGGGATTTCGTTCGAGAGCTCTCCCTTCCCCAAGGGTCATATCCTGACCTGCTTCTGGGCTAAGGGGTCAAAGAACACAACGCAGATGGTCGTCGAGTGGAGGGAATCCGACGGTTCAAGGTGGTTGGCGACGCTCGATCTCTCCCCGAAATGGCATTATTACGTCCTTCCGCCCGAGGAGTTCAAGTATTGGCCTGACAGCCCGAGCGTGGGCCGAGGTGGCCCGGGCGATCGCTTCAGGCCGGAGAACGCCTCCTTCCTCTCCTTCGGTCTTGCCCTCTCCCACTGTAGAAAGCTCGGTAAGGGACCCCACGATTTCTGGGTTGACGAAGTGGGAACAGCCCCTCATCCCCTCGGGAGGATGCCCTCCCTTCCCAGACTTCCAGCGCTCGAAATCCTTTCGCCCTCGTACAAGGTCTATCCGCTGAGGGAAACCGTCAAGGTCGAACTCGATCCAAGACAGAAGCTTCTGTCAGGTCCCGATGAGCTCCCGCCGGTTGAGGGAGTAGCCCCCGTGCCGCGCATGAGGGGGCTAGGCTTTGAGAAAGGTTACAGGCGGAGGTGGATCCCCGTCTTCAGAGCGCTCGACAGGGAAGGGGAGGATCGCGGAGCAGCGTTCTCCCTCCTGATAAACCTTTCGGCCCTATACTATGGCTCGGTTTGGGCTGAACTGGCCTCCGATGATCCCGCTTTCCTCCGAGATCCCCGAACCTTGAGAGTCATATCGGGAATTGCGAAGAGAATGGCCGAAGGCCTCTTCCTCGCTGAAGGGGGATCCGAGCACTTCGCTTATTTCCAAGGGGAAAGGGTCGTCTTAGGCGCCAAGGTGGTCAATTTCGGGAGGAAAGCGGCTAAGGTAGAAGTTGATATTTCGGTAAGGCCTGAGGGGCAAGCGAAACCGGCGTTCGAGAAAAGAATCGAGGCCCTCGTGCCGCCGATGGGGAGGGAAACGGTCAAATGCGCCTGGGAACCTCGGAGGTTTGAAAGCGATGTCTATATCGTAAAGGTGTCCCTCGTCGAGCAGAGGAGGGTGATTGACGAAATCGAGCACGAGTTCCAGGTGGTACCCGATTGGCGCGGGGTCTCTCGGGATGAGTTCGTCAAGGTTCGGGAAGGGGAGTTCTGGCTCAGGGGGAGGGAGTGGCACCCTGTTGGTGTCAACTACTGGCCGAGGTATGTGGCGGGCTTAGAGCCCCCTGACTACCAGGCGCACTGGCTTACGCCAAGCTACTACGATCCAGAGATGGTGGACGGGGACCTCCGGAAGTTGGCTGATCTGGGAATGGCGATGGTAAGCGTAAGCATCGGAAGCCGGGAGCAAATCCGCAACCTGCATGATTTCCTTCTTCGGTGCCGGAGGTATGGCATCAAAGTCAACCTCTTCGTGGGAGGGCTTGATCCTCTCCTCGGGGACGGCTCTGGGGGCATCGAGCTGATAAAGGAGGCAAGGCTCCCCGATAATCCCGTCGTCTTCGCCTATGACATCGCCTGGGAGCCGAACCTCACCGCCTACGATCGGGGCAAATACGGCGGTTGGAGAAGATTCGATGCCCAATGGAGAAGATGGATTCTGGAACAATACGGGAGCATCGAGGAGGCCGAAAAAGAATGGGACTTTCCGGCGAGGAGGATCAATGGCCAAATTGTCGGCCCATCAACTGAGCAGGTTCGAACGGATGGCCCTTGGAGAAGAATGGTAGCCGTATACAGAAGGTTCATCTACGACGTTTTGGGCGAGCGCTATTGCAAGGTAGTGAGGCGCATCAAGGAGGCAGACCCCAATCACTTGGTCAGCTTCCGGGGCTCCTCCTCCTTTACGCCTGAGTGGAGGGGCTTCTGGCCGATACAGTCGCCGGGAGTTATAAGGTGCATCGACTTCCTTTCGCCTGAGGGCTACCACCTCCTCAGAGTTGATTCACCCACCCCCTGGGAGGACATGCTCAGGGGAGGCTTCATCACCCTCTATCACCATTTCGTCAGTCAGGGGAAACCCGTTTTCTGGGCCGAGTTCGGAGGGCCGATCTATCCCAATGGGACCGCCTGGAAACAACGGATGTTTGATGAGCCAGGGGAAAGGCTCGAATACCAGAGTGAGGAGATAGGAAGGTTCGTCGAGATGTTCCTTCGCTCCGGTGCTCAAGGCTGGGCCATCTGGTGGTTCCCCGGCGGCTATAGGGTGAATGAGGGCAGCGATTGGGGCATCTTCAACCCCGACGGGTCCGAGAGGCCCGTCTGTCAAGTCCTGAGGAGGTTGATCCTGAGGTTCCGGGGAAGGCCGAGGAGAGGGCGGAAGTTCATCATCACGCTCGACTCCTTCATCTATCCCCAAAAGGCGTGGAAGGATTACAGCTACCGCTACCTTGAAGCGATCGAGGCGGAAAAGAGTGTGGACTTGAGAACCGAGGGAACGGGGAAAACATCGCTCGATGTGCCGCTCATCTGTGTGGGCGGTCTCCCTTACAGGGGCAACGGGCCGCTCCAGTTCCTAAATGCCATGTTCGATTGGGTAAAGGTCAAAGCTCGGAGGAGCTGGAAGGAGGTCGAGGACGGCTCAGAGGTTCCCCTCACTCCCGATGGGGTGTTGGTGCTGGAGGCCCAACTGGGTAACACGGGGGAGACAAAATGGATATGCCCCGCAAACACCGGTGGGAGGAAAGGGGCAGTTTACCTAGGTGTGTTCATTAACGGCAGGTTGGCTGAGAAGATTCCCGTTTTCAGTGACGTTCCCTACCTCGGCTCGATCACCGTGGGCCCTTTCAAAACGCCTCATTTGAGGTCAGGCGATAAAGTTGCTCTCCGCGTCCTCGCCGATGGGAGGGCGGTTTTCGGGAGGAGGTTCGATCTGACCGTGAGGTGAATGTTGGGGACAACCGGTCTCCTTTCTGAGCCTCAAGCCAACAAGAAGATGACCGAGCATTCGTTAAGATCATCTCTTTTCCAAATCGGTGAAATCCAGCTCTATAGGTATCTGTTTGCCTAGGATATCGATTAACACCTTTGCTCTTTCCCTCTTCTCATTCACCTCATCTATAACTCCGATGGCGCCCATAAATGGCCCGTTGATGATCTGAACCGTATCGCCGACCTCAAAGGGAGCTGAAACAGGGGGCACCTCTCCTGAGGAAACCATTTCCATTATAGCCGTGATTTCCCTTTCGTCGACCGGTATCGGTCTTTGGCCGCTGGAGATGAAGTTAATTACGCCGGGCGTGTGCCTGATCTCATGCCAGTGTTCATCACGTAGGATCATTTTGACGAAGATATAACCTGGGAAAAGCGGTTTTTCCCTCTTCCGTTTACGCCCTCTTCTCACTTCCGTCACCTCTGTTTTAGGCAAGAAGACACCCAGGCATGCGCTCTTGGTTTTAAGCTGATTCACGACCCTGTCCTCGTGACCGGTTCTTGTTCTGACCACATACCATTGAGCCTCCATCTTCATCACCCCACAGAGCTTTTCAAGCCCGACGTCGGATTTAGTATATCACAAGAGCGAAACCATGGCAAGGTTCATCTTCTATGAGGTGTTCCTTATAGATGGCAGCTCGGAGGGCTATAGTAATGGAAGGGTGGGATCTCAAAAATGAGCTTCACGACGCTTTAGATTCTACAATGTATCAACATTCGGTGCAAACAGGAAGGTGATGTTTTAGCATCCTGGCTGAGATCAGGAGACAGGAGAAGGACTAAGCCTGCCTCCTGTCTCCCGTTCCCCGTCTCCTCCTATTTCACTAGCATCATCCTCCTCGTCGCCCTGAAATCGCCGGAGCGCAGTTCCACCACATATACCCCGCTCGATACCCTTTCACCGGCGTCGTTGCGCCCGTTCCAGTAAACGGCTCTGCCGCGTCCCACATAGAACCCAGGCTCCTTATGTCCCAGATCGAACCTGCGGATCAATCTGCCGGAGAGATCGTATATCCGGATCATCACATCGCCCGCCTCCGCCAGCTTATATGGTATCCACGTCTCCGGATTGAAGGGATTGGGATAGTTCTGCAATAGCTCCGTCCGATCGGGAAGACCGACGCTATCCAGAACGACGGACAAAGCGGCTTTACGGATCGATTCAGGCCTCACCTCGAAGATGAAGGGCTCAGAGATAACCCTTCCGAATCTATCCCTCACCTGGACCTCCAGCCTATCACCGACATGGACTACGCTCCTTCGGCTGAGATCGGCAAAGGCAACGGCGAAATATCCGGATCGGACGGTGTCGGTCGCCATCTCCCCGGTTCTGATGTTCCTGACCGTCACGACGCATCCGCTCTCGAACTTCCCCTTCAACCTGCCGCTCAGGACAAAGGCCCAGGCGTCGGACAAGATGGATGGCGCTGCAGGCGGCATCGGAGGCTGCGTCCATGCTGCCCCCGTAAAGGCCACCACCTTACCCTCCAGGAGGTTGACTATGTATCCCTTGCCCCCCTGTATGGGGAATCCATCGTCAGGTGCATCGGGGGTCCAGCCCACGAATTTCTGTCTTGTCTCATCCAGCTTGATAACCGCCGTTGCGGAGAGCTTCTCGGCAAGAGATCTAGCGGTATACGGTGTTTGAGGCTCCAGAGGCAGTGAGATCATATTCAGCCCAGGGGAGAGGGTCATGAAGAAGACGTTGGAGTAATCTTTGGGTTGCATCGGGGGAATAACACCGAGCTGCTGCATCAAGCCAAGAGTGTCCATCGTCCACCATTGCTCTACTATCTTGCCATCAGCGAAGCGGGTTATGGTTATCCCCGTATACGTCACTTTCTTACCCGTCGGAGGTATGCCCATAAGTTTACCCAGATGTGTGCCGGTAGACGTCCAGCGGCAGACAATCTTATCTCCTTCCGCTATAGTTTCGTCGTGAACGGCGTGTAAATCGGGGAGGGCTGTTATATATGCCAAACAGCCCTGCTTGAAACTCTCGAAATCTAAGGGGCTACCGGAAGAGGGGTGATGGGCGATAAACTCGGGGCTCCAAATCTCGTCTATCACGGCCAAGTTCTTCTGATTCCAGAATTCCAGAGTCTTTTCGGCTATAGCTTTGTTTTCCTCTGGAGTTCCGGGTTCACCCGTGACTTTCGACGGCTCGCCCCAAGTGTAATTTTCACGAGTCGGAGGAACAGCACCTATCTGTTCCAGCATCCCCAGCATATCGAAACACGCCCACACCTCCACTACCTTGCCGTCGACGATGCGGGCTATATCGATTCCCGTGGTCGTTCCGGGTTCGGGCTTCCCCAGAGGCGGTATGCCCATAAGCTCTCCTTTCTGTGTGCCTGTGGCTGTCCATCGGGTCGCCACCAGATCCCCTTCAGCGATCTGATCCTCTATGGTGAAATGGAGGTCCGGGAAGGCGTTGAGATATGCGGCGATGAACAGTTTTCTTTCTTCCTTATCCATATCCCCCATGGGATTTGGGAAGAGAGGGTGGTAGATGTAGTCGTCGGAGTAGATCTCATCCGCCACATACAGCTTACCTTCGTTCCACACCTCCTCGAAGAGGCGGCGGTGGAGTGTTTTATTCGCTTCGAGCTCGCTTTCGATGGGGGGTGTGAGATGAGCGGAGAGGAACTTGAGCGAAGTGGCGGTCATGGCAGGAAGCCCTGTGAGATGGTCGCCGTCCACCCCCTGATAGCTGGCCTCAATCCCCTGCGTCTGGAGCGCCTTGACGAGGTTGAGACAAGCTTCAGGCCAATCCTTCATAAGCACTGCTTCCCCTGTGCCTGCTGTCACCAAGACCGGTGTGCCGGCAAGTACCCAACCATGCCGGGGGAGCAGATAAAGGAGTTTATGTTTTTTCCAGACCTCCGCAACCTCGGGCGTGGTGGGAAGATCGACAAAGTAAGGCGGGTTCTTGAGGTTCGGTGTCCAGGCGGCTGCTATCGCATACTTGCCGTTTATTTCACGCTGCTTTGGATCGGCAAGTGCCCAGAGGTCCTCAGCTTTTCTGATCACCACCGGTTGCCCTAACTCTTCTGGTTTATAGACTCTAGCAGTTGCCTCCTCGATGTGACCTGGACTCATGGCAGCCACGGCTCCGAAAACATCGGGATAGCGCATCGCAATAGTGAGCGCACCGTAGCCTCCCATGGAGTGGCCCGCTATCCCGCGCGCCCTGCGATCCGCGATCGTGCGGTACTTGCTGTCGATATACGAGACCAGGTCTTCGGCGATGAAGGCGGGATAGTCCCCAATCAGCGGGGAGTTACCATACAGATTTCCACCGTAAGCGTTAAGCGCGTTCGGCATGACCAGGATCGCCTCGTTCATCTCGCCAGAGGCGACGAGTTTCTCCTCCATCGTGCCGACGTCCAATCCCAGGTCATGGCCCAACATCGCTTGAGCGAGCAAGTTAGGTCCCCCGGCCGATGTGAAGTAGGTATGATATCCCGTGTAGCCATGCAGCAGGTAGATCACGGGATAGTGCCGTCCGGGCGAGTCCGCATAGCTGGGCGGCAGATATACCAACACATCCTGCACGTCTGCCGGGCCGAGCTGGTTCGTCGCCAGCGAGGGGCTGGGCACCTTCTCCTGGATGTAGTATCCAGGAATCTCCGGAATCGGCGGTAAAGATGCGCTGCTCTGAGCGATGGTCGCTGAGACAACATTGAGGGTTAAAACCAAGGTGAAAACTAACCCTCTGATTGACTGACAAAACTCATCGGCTCTACGTCGGAAACCCTTATGTGATAAGACTTCCTGGCGCTCTCAATTGTTCGAGTTTTTGAAACTTCGACAAGCCCAGAATTTTCAGGGGTTTTCTCGGACTGAGGACTGAGATTTGTCAGTCAGCCAG